>DPPH01000021.1 GCA_003539375.1 Clostridiales bacterium | reverse complement strand
TTTTATAACAGTAAAATCAAATTCTTCAGCAAGTATAACTGCAGTATCGAAGTCAATTTCTTCATTTATAGTCGCCATTACTCCATAAGACATAAGTTTTTTAATTATCTCATTAGAGTTAACTCTAAATAGTTCTGAAATTTCTTTAACGCTTATAGTTTCACCTATTTCGAACTCAGTAACTTCTTCTTCCTCTTCTTTACTTTTGTAATCACTTTTTTTACCCTTAGTTTTCTTTCTAAGATCTCTTTTTGGTCTCTTTTTTTGAGGTTCACTTCTTTTTTGTGGTTGTCTTGGTTGTTTCTTTTTTTCTTTTTTTACTTCTTCTTTCGTATCTTGAGATTCTTTTCCTTTAATATAATATTTCTGTATTTTAGCAGCTTGAAGCTCACTTACAGAACTCATATGGCTTTTTAAACCTTGTATTTCAAACTCATCTCTTGCGACCTTAATTATTTCTTTACTGGGTACGTTCAATATTTTTGATAATTCGTATATCCTCATAGGACACCTCCTGTTTTATTAAGTCGATTATATATTTCGTCATATTCTTATCTTTAATGCCTAAAACACCGACCAGATTTTTTCCTAATATATTTCCTAACTCTTCTTTTGTTTTATACTGGATGTAATATATATTTTTATTTTCTATTACCTTCTCCAGTTTTTCTTTTATATTGATAGAAATATCTTCAGCTACTATAACTAGATAAACTCTATTGTTATTAATCTCGCCTTTTGTAATTTTATATCCTAAAGATATGTTTCCGCTCTTGACAGCAAATCCTATCATAGTGTCAATTTTATTATTCTTCATTTAACTCCTGCCTTATTTTTTCATAAATATCTTTAGGTATCTGAGCTTTGAATGCTCTTTCAAACTTTCTATTTTTGTAAGCAGTTTCAAAGCACTTAATATTATTACATATATATGCTCCTCTTCCGTTAGCTTTACCCGTTTTGTCTAAAAATATTTCTTCTTCATTGTTTTTAACAACTCTAATTAAGTCTTTTTTAGGGAATCTTTCTTCACATCCCAAGCATTTTCTCAAGGGTATTTTTTTGTTTTTCATAAAAAGATCTACTCCTTATCTATCTTACCTTCATATTGAGATTCACTTTTTATGTCTATTTTCCATCCTGTTAATTTAGCTGCTAGTCTGGCATTTTGTCCTTCTTTACCTATTGCAAGGGAAAGTTGAAAATCGGGAACTACTACAACAGCACTTTTTTCCTTTTCGTTTATGTCAACTTTTACTGTATTTGCAGGGTTTAAACTATTAGATATAAAAATTGCTGGATCTTTATCATAAACTACAATGTCAATTTTCTCTCCATTTATTTCATCTACTATAGCTTTTACTCTACTACCTCTATTCCCTACGCATGAACCAACTGGATCTACATTTTCGTCGTTTGTAAAAACAGCTATTTTAGTTCTAGAACCAGCTTCTCTAGAAATATTATAAATTTCGATTATCCCTTCATATATCTCAGGAACTTCTAGCTCAAACAATCTTTTTATTAGATCAGGATGAACTCTAGATAAGGTTATATTAGCACCTTTAGTAGTATTTTTTACATCTAAAATTACCGCTTTTATCCTATCTCCTTGGCTGAAGGTTTCATTAGGTATTTGCTCGTTTTCTGTAAGAATCCCTTCAATTTTACCTAGGTTTACAAAAATGTTATTTTTACTTATTCTCTGAACTATACCTGTAATTATTTCACTTTCTCTTCCATGATATTCATTATAAATATTATCTCTTTCAGCTTCTCTAATTTTTTGTAGAATAACCTGTCTTGAAGTTTGAGCTGCAATTCTCCCAAATTCCTTTTTGGGTTTAATCTGTTTTTTATAAATATCTCCTACTTCAAGTTTTTTATCAATTTCTTTTGCTTCTTCAATAGATATTTCAAGTACTGAATCTTCTACTTCTTCAACTACTGTTTTTTCAGTAAAAATTTTATAATCTCCAGTTTCCCTATCTATATCAATTGTAACTTTTCCTGCTTTTCCGTAATTTTTTTTAAATCCTGATAAAAGTGCTGTTTCCATAGCAGATATTACAACATCTTTTGAAATACCTTTTTCTTTTTCTAATTCATTTAAAGCGCTTATCATATCTTTATTCATATCTACCTCCTAAATTTCTATATGCTTGTTTGCCTTAGCTATTTCATCTATTTTAAATTTAATCTCTTTTTTTTCTTTGTTCTCAATTTTTATAGTTATCGAATCATCTTCAATATTTATTAATTTTCCTGTGTACAACTTTTCACCATTTTTCTTCGCATATAAATTAACTTCTATAAGTTCATTTATATTTCTTTTAAAGTCTTCATAAGTTTTAAAAGGCCTATCTAAACCTGGTGAAGAAACTTCTAAAAAGTAACTATCTTCAATATAATCTAGTTCGTCTAGTTTATTGCTTAGTACTCTACTTACATCTGAACACTGATCAATTGTAATTCCATCTTCTGTGTCTAAATATACTTTGAGATAGTATATATTATTTTCTTTTGTATAATCAACTTCAACTAAAAATATATCTTCATCTACTAATATTTCATTTAGTATTTCTTCAGTTCTTCTAATTATATCTCTTTTATGCATTTTTTCCTCCTATACAATCAGAAAGAGTGGGGCAATCCCACTCTTGATTTCATTATTTAAGTTCAAATTATTATAGCACATTTGTTTATTTTTTTCAACCAAAAAGTGAGATTTGATTCGTTTCATCCATTTCAGATAAACATCCCTGTTCATTTAATCCTTCTATTGAAGTTTTAGTTATTTTACATCTACTAGTTAAATCTTCAATTGAAATAAACTTACCTTTTTTTCTTTCTTCGACAATGCTCTTTGCAGCATTTTCTCCCATACCCTCTATACTTATCAAAGGTGGTAGTATGTAGTCTCCACTAATTTTAAATATTTTATCGTCGGACTCATATAAATCAACATTTCTAAACTTTAGTTTTCTTTTGTACATTTCTAGTGCTACTTCTAATACAGTATATAAGTTTTTGTCTTTTTGAGTTTTATCCTTACCTTTATCTTTTATTTCATTCATTTTACTTATAATAGTTGACTCTCCTTTTAATACTATTCTAGCATCAAAGTCTGAGGCCTTAGTGGTAAAATAAGTACAGTAAAATGCCTGTGGATAATTTATTTTATAATATGCTATTTTAAAGGACATAGTAACATAAGCTACAGCATGAGCTTTTGGGAACATGTACTTAATTTTATTACATGAATCTATATACCAGTTAGGGACATTCTTTTCTTTCATTTTTTCTATATCACTGTCTGTTAACCCCTTACCTTTTCTTACTTTTTCCATTATATCGAAGGATAGTTTTTTATCTAATCCTTTATAAATCAAATAGGTCATAATGTCATCCCTAGTTGAAATAACATTATCTATAGTTGTTACATTTTGCCTAATTAAATCTTGTGCATTATTTATCCATACATCAGTACCGTGAGAAAGGCCTGAAATTCTAACTAAATCAGAAAATGTTTTTGGTTTAGTATCTATAAGCATCTGTCTTACAAAATCTGTTCCAAATTCAGGTATAGCTAAAGTACCGACTTCACAGTTTATATCATCTTTTGTAATCCCTAAAGCTTTAGTAGTTTGAAATAAAGACAGGGTATCTCGATCATCTAACCTTACTTTGTTGCTGTTGTAACCAGTTAAATCTTCAAGCATTTTTATTATACTCGGGGTATCATGACCAAGTATATCCAGCTTTAGAATCCTTCCTGAAATTGAATGATAATCAAAGTGGGTGGTAATAACTCCAGAACTACTATTGTTTGCAGGGTATTGTATTGGTGTAAAATCGTATATCTCTTTATTTTTGGGGACTATCATTATGCCACCGGGATGTTGTCCTGTAGTTCTTCTTACACCTGTACAACCATCTACTAACCTGTCAATTTCTGCTTTGTTTACTTTTTGTTCTTTTTCGTCGAAGTAGTTCTTCACAAATCCGTAAGCCGTTTTTGAAGCTATAGTTCCTATTGTACCTGCCCTATAAACATATCCTTCTCCAAACAAAGTTTCTGCATATTTCATGGCTTCCATCTGCTCTTCGCCAGCAAAGTTTAAATCAATATCAGGCTCTTTATCTCCTTTAAATCCTAAGAAAACTTCAAATGGTATATTATGACCATCCTTATTCAATTCTGTACCACACTTTGGACATATTTTATCTGGCAAGTCTACACCAGAACCTATATTTTCTCCATCTCTTAATTCAAAATATTTGCACTTAGGACAAATATAATGGGGCGGTAGAGGATTAACATCGGTTATGTTAGATAGAGTAGCTACGAAAGAAGAACCAACGGAACCTCTAGATCCAACTAAATATCCGTCATCTAAAGATTTCTTTACTAATTTGTGAGCTATTATATACATTACAGCATAACCGTTGCTTATTATTGAATTTAATTCTTTATCTATTCTTTTTTCAACTACTTCTGGTAAGTCATCTCCATATAATCTTTTCCCATTATCATAGGTTAATTCCCTTAAGCTTTCTTCAGATCCTTCTATTATAGGCGGAAATGTTCCATCGGGAATCGGCTGTATATCTTCAATCATTTCGGATATCTTGTTAGGATTGTCTATTACAATTTCTTCAGCCTTGTCAATGTCTAAATAATTAAAATCATTTATAACTTCATCTGTGGATTTAAAGTATAGAGGCGCTTGTTTGTCTGCATCTCTGAACCCCTGCCCGTACATAAGAATTCTCCTATAAACTTCATCATAAGGGTTTAAAAAGTGAACATCTCCTGTAGCACATACCGGCTTATTTAACTTTTCTCCTAATTCAATTATTTTTTTATTAATTTCCTCTAAATCTTTAAAATCATCTACTACTCCATCATCAATTAAATGAGCATTATTTCCTGTAGGTTGAACTTCTAAAAAGTCATAGAAACTTCCAATTTCATCCAGTTCTTTATCATTCTTGCCTTTTAGAATAGCTGAATACAGTTCTCCCGCTTCGCAAGCGGTACCTATAATTAGACCTTCTCGGTACTTACTTAATAAAGATTTAGGAATTCTCGGCTTTTTATGGAAATACCTTAAATGAGAAACCGAAACAAGTTTGTATAGGTTTTTCAATCCTTTATAATCTTTAACAAGGATAATTACGTGAAAGGATTTAGCTTTTTTTATATTCGATTTATCAGCTAGGAAATTGTTAATCTCGTTTATATTGCTGACATTATTTTCTTCTAATATTTTGAAAAATTCTATTAGAACTTTAGCAGTAGCTTCAGAATCATCTACAGCTCTATGGTGATTTTCAAGTTCTATCTTGAAGTGTTTAGTTAATGCTTTTAAATTGTGTCTTCTTTTGTTTTTTAAAATTCTTCTAGATAATTCAAGTGTATCTATTATTGTGTATTCCTTATTTAATTTATAATTATTTTCTAAAAATCCATAGTCAAAATCTGCATTATGGGCACATAGAGTTGTACAACTTCCAATAAAATCAAAAAATCTTTTCATACCTTCTTCTATGCTTGGTTTATCATCTACCATTTCTTGATTTATTCCTGTTAAATTTTGTATTTTATCAGGTATTAATATACCTGGATTTATAAGTTGATTAAATTTATCTATTATTTTATTATCTTTTAATTTAACTGCTCCGATTTCAATAATGCGGTCTTTTTTTGAATTTAACCCTGTAGTTTCAAAGTCGAAAACTATTATTTCATCTTCAAGTTTGTTGTTGGAAGGATTTTTTATTAACTCTAATTCATCATTAACTAAATAACCTTCTAGGCCATATATTACTTTAATAGGGATATTTTTTGCAACTTCCATAGCTTCAGGAAATGCTTGTATTACTCCATGGTCTGTAATAGCTATGGCTTTGTGTCCCCATTTATAAGCTTGATTGGCAATTTCTTTAAAATTATTCATTCCATCCATAGAACTCATCTTTGTGTGAGCATGAAGCTCTACTCTTTTTTTGTCATATGTATCCTGTCTTTCTCTTTGTTCTATTAAATTGATGCTATCTGCCATTAAAACATATTCTTTCGCAAACTTATCAAAGTTAAGTTTACCACTTATTTTAACTGATAAATCATCTAATCCACTGTACTTATCAAGTTCCTCTTCTTTCCTTAAAAATACTTTCGCATGTATTGAACTTTTGTAATCAGTGATTTTTAACGTGACTAAATAAAGATTATCCCTTAGTTTTTTTGTTTTATTGCTTATTATTTTTCCTTCTGTACAGTAAGTTTCTCCCTCGATCTCTCTTATTTCATTGATTTTAACAGGAGTTTTTTTAATATTTTTTCCTTTTACTATATTATCTTTAATTTTACTACTTTTTGTTTTAGGGTTTTTATTATTAACTGTATTAATATTTATATAATTTTCAATTTTATCTTCGTTAACATGAGCTTTTTCTTGAGCAGTAAATTTAATTTTCTTTTCAATCTTATAAAATTTCTTCAAAGTTTTTTGAATATATAAGTCAAAGTGTTCTTTTTCTATCTTTTCCTTTAATATATTTGAAGTTATATGTATGGTAATACTTTCTTCATTAATTATCGTATTGTCAATATCAAAATTTTTATTATAATTTTTATATTTTCTATTAATTAAATATTTTACATCATTAATAGTTTGATTAGAACTAATCTCCATACTTTTAGTATTTACGTCTTCAATGGAAATAATAAAATCTTTAAATTTATTTTTAATATAATATATTAAATTATCTAATTTTTCTAAGGATATATAGTCATTTAGATTTATATCTAGAATTAGTTTTTTATTATTTTCATCGATTTTTACGTTTTTAAATTTTATTAGTTTATCTATATCAAGTTCTTGTAAATATGAATAAATATTTATGTTTCTCACCTCAATCTTATGAAAAAGCTGCATTATTTGCAGCTTTTTTTGATCTCTTCTATTATCGAATCAACTATATTGTCTTCACCTATTTTTTTAATTAATTTGCCTTTTTTAAATAAGATGGCTTCACCTTTTCCACCAGCTATACCAATATCTGCTTCTTTTGCCTCTCCAGGACCGTTTACTACACATCCCATAACTGCAATTGTTATATCTGTTTTAATATTTTCTTTTATTATTCTTTTTTCTAACTCTAGGGATAATTTTTCAATGTTGATCTCTGTTCTTCCGCAGGTTGGACATGAAATTATATTTGGTCCGTAAGGTCTTAAATTTAAATACTGCAACATTTTTCTGCCTACTCTAACTTCTTCTACTGGATCAGCAGTTAAGGAAACTCTTATAGTGTCTCCTATTCCTTGCATAAGTAGGCTCCCTATTCCCATGGAAGATTTGATTATACCATTTTCATAAGTTCCTGATTCTGTTACTCCAAGATGTATTGGATAATTAATAAGTTTTGAGAGTTTTAAATTGCTTTTATAGTTCTGTACGACATTACTTGATTTTATAGAAACCACAATATTATTGTATTGAAATTTCTCTATTTGTCTTATTTGATCCAAAGCACTTTCTACCAGTGAATCTTCATTAACTCCCTTAAATTTATTAATATATTCTTTTTTTACCGATCCAGAATTAACTCCGACTCTTATAGGTATATTTTTTTCTCTACATGTATAAACTATTTTCTTAACTTTTTCTTCGCTTCCTATATTGCCTGGATTTATTCTAATTCCATCAGCTCCACTTTTTACTGATTTTAAGGCTAATTTATAGTCGAAATGAATATCTGCTATAACCGGAATATTCACATTACTTTTTATTTCCTTTAGTGCTTCAGCACTTTTTTCATCCGGCACAGCTACTCTTGTAATATCACAACCGTTTTTTTCCAGCTGATGAATCTGTCTAACTGTAGAATCAATATCGTGAGTTTTTGTGTTTGTCATAGATTGAACGGTTATTAAGCTATCTCCGCCAACTTCGACATCTCCATATTTTATAATTTTCGTCATATTAACACCTATCTTAAAATTCTTGTAATATCATTATACAAAACAAAGAACATTAGAGCCATAAGAAGTACAAAGCCTACAAAATGTATGTAACCTTCTTTTTCAGGTGGTATTCTTTTTCCTCTTATTTTTTCAATAATCAAAAATAATATTCTACTCCCATCTAATGCTGGTATTGGAAGTAAGTTAACAAAACCTAAATTTATACTTATAAAAGCAGCAAGATTTAATAATGGATATAGTCCTAGGCTTGCAGCTTGACCTATCATATTTACTATGCCAACAGGTCCAGCTATAGCTTCAGACCCAACTTTCCCACTAATAAGCATAATTATAAAATCAAACATTAGATTTATATAATATCCTGTTTTATATAAAGAACCCAAAACAATGTCTGATAAAGATTTTTGTATTTCTGTATAGAACCCTAAAACTTTTTGTTTTTCAGGAAGTATTTTGATTTCTAAAATTTCTTCATCTCTTGCTACTTCAATAGTTATTTCTTCTCCCTTAGACCCGTTTATAAGTTCTCTAGTATTAGACCACTCTTCGGTTTTTGTGCCGTCAATAGAAATAATTTTATCTCCACTTCTCAATCCTTGTTGATAAGCGGGCATAGTTTCATCAATAAAGCCAATAGTATTGGTATATTCATTATCTATTATTTCAGGAGAAATACCAATCATATATCTATAATTGTGGTTGATGTTGAAATTGCGTAGTTCACCATTTCTTTCTACAGTTATATTGTAGTCATCGCCACTTTCAGTAATTTCTTCTTGTATTTCTTCCCAATATTTAACCTTTTCGTCATTTATACTTACAATTTCATCTCCAGGTCTCAGACCTGCATCGTATTCATTTAATGATTCGTCAATTTCTTCTATAGTAGCTCCTGAGATGCCATAGATACCTATAACTAAAACAAAAATTATTAAAGCTAAAAGGAAATTCATCAAAGGTCCCATAAAGATTACTTTTAATCTACTTAATACAGATTTCGAATTAAAACTATCCTCAGAAAAAGAGTCATCATCTTCACCTTCCATTTTCACATATCCTCCAATAGGAAAAAGTTTAATGGAATATTTAGTTTCTCCTTTTTGTATGCTTTTTATTTCTGGTCCCATTCCTATAGAAAATTCATGAACTTTTATTCCTACACTTTTAGCAGCCCAAAAATGACCTAGTTCATGAATTATTATTACTAAAGAAAAAATAGCTACTGATGCTATAAAAGTTGTCAATTATATCCTCTCCTAACTAATAAAGATAGAAAAATAGTAAATTATAGGTGAAACAAGTAACACACTATCAAATCTATCTAAAAATCCGCCGTGTCCCGGCAAAAAATTACTGTAATCCTTTATATTGTTATCTCTTTTTATCTTTGAAGCTATTAGATCGCCGCTTATTGAGAAAATAGATGCGATTATAGTAAATATAATTATTAAACCTATATTATACTTACCAAAAAAACCATTATATATTATTGATATAACAATACTACCTGCTATACCGCCTACAGCTCCTTCAATAGTCTTTTTAGGGCTTAAAATTGGTGACAATTTATGTTTACCAAATAGTTTTCCAGTAAAATAAGCAAATGTATCATTGCCAAAGGCTATTATATATATATACCACACAAATATAGTATCATTCAATAAATATAAATGAAACATAAAGAAACTTATATAAAATCCTCCCAGAAGATTAATTATAATTTTTTCTAATTTTATCTTTAAGAAGGCATAAAAAATTAAATTTAAAATCACATAAAGAACTAGTACTAGGGCTAAGTATGTAGTTGACTTATGGAATGCAAAGATAAAAAATATTATATTTAAAATAAGATTAATAAAGTATCCGGAAGCAAATAAATCCTGTTTAAATGCTTTTCCTAGTTCTAAAATACAAAACATTCCTATAAAAAAATAAACAATTAAGTAAAATATTCCACCAAAATATGTTGATAGTCCTAGAATGGCTCCGCCTAATATACCAGTTGCTAATCTTTTTTTCATTTATTTACCTACCTTTAAGAAGTTCCATATCTTCTATTACGTTTTTCATATTCTTTAAGTGCTTTAATATATTCTTCTTTTCCAAAATCTGGCCATAATGTTTCAGTAAAATATAGTTCCGTATATGCTAGTTGATATAATAAAAAATTACTTAATCTTTGTTCTCCACTCGTTCTTATTAGAAAATCTGGGTCCGGAATGTTTTTTGAATATAAAAAGTTTTTTATATATTCTTCATCAATTTCATTGTAAATTTCATTGTTTTCCCTGTATTCACCTATAATATTTTTAACAGCATCAACAATTTCTTTTCGGCTTCCATAATTTAGTGCTATATTTAAATATAGTTCATTATTATTTTTAGTCCTTTTACATAAATTTTTAACAGCATCTTGAGTTTTAGGAGGAAGTTCCTCTATAGATCCAAATATATTAACATTTATTCCCTTTGATTCAAGTACCCTACTCTTTAATTTTGCAAATTCCACCAAAAGATCCATTAAATATGAAACTTCTTCTTTTTCTCTTCCCCAATTTTCTGTAGAAAAAGCATAGATAGTTAAATATTTAATTCCTAAATTTCCCGTTGTTTCTATTAACTCTTCAAGCCTTTTCATACCTTCTCTATGACCAAAAAATTTATTTTTATTATTTTCTTTTGACCATCTTCTATTGCCGTCCATTATTACTGCGACGTGCACTGGAAGTTTTTTATTATCTATTTCACTATACACACAACCACCTCTTAAAGAAAAATACCCCTTTGTAAAGGGGTTGACTTCAATAATAAGATACTACAATTTCAATAGTCTTATTTGAAGTTTGATTTACTCTAACGACAATCGGTACTGTCTTATTTTGATTAAATTTTTCATTCCTACCCTTTGTCTTTTTTATGTAAAAAATTAGATTGTTATCAGTATTTAATTTATTAATTACATCATACAGTTCTTCACCAATTAATTCTTCACAATTAAACTTCAAGTATATCTTTTTCCTTCTTTTCATATATTTTATCTATTTCTTCAGAATACTTATCAATAATTTCCTGAACTTTATCTTCTGCATCTCTTAAATCATCTTCTGTCATCTCAGATTTTTTTTCCATTTTCTTGAAAGTATCAATAGCATCTCTTCTTTCGTTTCTTAATGCAACTTTTGCTTTTTCTACTTCTTTCTTCACTGTTTTTATCAGTTCTTTTCTTCTTTCTTCTGTTAGTTGCGGAATAACTAGTCTAATTATTTTTCCGTCATTTCCAGGATTAATTCCTAGATCGGATTTTTGTATAGCTTTTTCGATTTCTTCAAGAACATTAGCATCCCAAGGTTTTATAACAAGTACTCTAGGTTCTGGTGCAGAAATGTTTGCTATTTGATTTAAAGGTGTTTTTGTGCCGTAATAATCAACCATAATTTTTTCAACTAACTTTGGATTTGCTCTACCAGCTCTAATTGTTGAAACATCGTCTTTAAAATATTCAACAGTTTTTTTCATTCTTTCTTCTAATTCTTTATGTTCTTTTAAATACATTATTATTCCTCCCTTTTTATTAAAGTACCTATTTTTTCGCCTTCAATTATTTTTATTATATTCTCAGGTTTTTCTATACTAAATACAATGATTGGAATATTATTATCCATGCATAGTGATGTCGCAGTTGAGTCCATAACCTTTAACTCTTGATTTAAAATATCAATATAATTAAGGTTATGATACATCTTAGCTTCTGGATTAATATTAGGGTCATCATCATATACACCTTCAACACCTTTTTTAGCTAAAAATAATACTTCTGCATTCATTTCAGCTGCTCTTAGTGCAGCAGTTGTATCTGTTGAAAAATAAGGATTTCCAGATCCTCCTGAAAAAATTACTACTCTTCCCTTTTCCATATGGCGTATAGCTCTTCTTCTTATATATGGTTCTGCTACCTGTCTCATCTCTATAGCTGTTTGTACTCTAGTAGGAACACCTAGGGTTTCTAACGCATCCTGCAAAGCCATTCCATTTATTACTGTTGCAAGCATTCCCATATAGTCTGATGTTGCTCTATCATTTAACTTTGCACTTGCACCTCTCCATATGTTACCTCCGCCTACTACAATAGCGATCTCGATTCCCATGTCGTTAGCCTTTTTTATTTCTTTAGAAATTTCCATTAGAGTTTCTTCATCTATACCGCCGCTTTTATTTCCAGATAGGGCTTCACCGCTTATCTTTAACACAATTCTCTTATATTTAGATTCCATAAAGCCTCCTTAAAAGCATAATTTTAATGGAGAACTTTAAAGTTCTCCATTATAATAATATTACATATCCATTTGTTTAGCAACTTCTTCAGCAAAATTCTCTTCTTTTTTTTCTATTCCTTCGCCTACTTCATATCTTGTAAATCTTCTTATTACTATGTTTTCTCCGATAGTTGCTATTTTTTCTTTTAATAATTCTTTAATCGTAGTATCAGGATCCTTTATAAATGGTTGCTCCATTAAGCAAATTTCTTTATAGAATTTACTAATTCTTCCTTCTACCATTTTCTCTACTATTTTTTCTGGTTTTCCTTCATTTAACGCCTGTTCCTTAAGAATGTCTTTTTCTTTTTCTACTACATCTTGTGGTACATCATCGACATCTACAAATTGAGGATTTTGAGCAGCTATTTGCATAGCAACATCCTTAGCAAATTGTTGGAATTCATCATTTTTAGAAACAAAGTCAGTTTCACTGTTTATTTCTACTAAAACTCCTATTCTATCTCCATGAATATACGATGTTACTATTCCTTCTGCTGCAGTTCTATCTGATTTTTTAGCTGCAGATGCTAATCCTTTTTTTCTTAAAGCGTCTATTGCCTTATCTATATCTCCATCAGCTTTTTCTAATGCTTTTTTACAATCAAGCATGCCTGCTTTAGTTTTTTCTCTTAATTCTTTAATTTTTTGTGCTGAAATTTTAGCCATTTTTACCTCCTCAAAAGTTTATTCTATATCTTCAGTATCTTCTACTTCATCATTTTCTTTATCAGTGTTTTCTTCTGTTTCTTCTGCTGATTGTGCTTCCTGCTCTTCTTCATCTTTCATTTGAACACCCTGTTTTGCTTCTAGTACAGCATCAGCCATTACAGAAGTAAGAAGTTTAATTGCTCTAATAGCATCATCATTACCAGGAATAACTACATCTATTTCATCTGGATCACAGTTTGTATCAATAATAGCTACTACTGGTATTCCCATAATTTTTGCTTCTTTTACAGCATTTTCTTCTTTTTTAGGATCTACTACAAACATAGCTCCTGGAAGATCTTTCATGTTTTTAATTCCACCTAGGAATTTTTCTAACCTATCTGCTTCATGTCTCAATTGGATTACTTCTTTTTTAGGAAGAAGTTCAAATTTTCCGCTTCCTTCCATTTCTTCTAGTTCGTGAAGTCTATCAATTCTTTTACTAATAGTTTTGTAGTTTGTAAGCATTCCACCTAACCATCTTTGGCTAACGAAATGCATACCGCATCTTTTAGCTTCTTTTTCAATAGATTCTTGAGCCTGTTTTTTTGTACCTACAAAAAGTATATCTTGACCATTAGCTACAACCTCTTTTATATAGTTGTAAGCTTTATCTACTAAACCTACTGTTTGTTGTAAGTCAATTATGTAGATACCATTTCTTTCTGTGAAGATGTAATCAGCCATTTTGGGATTCCATCTTCTAGTTTGATGTCCGAAGTGAACACCTGCTTCTAATAATTTTTTCATGTTTACAATTGACATTTTTTTCCTCCTTAGTTTTATTCCTCCAGCTACATCTTCTTTCGCAAGAACCATAGTAATACTCTTATGGCACTACCTGCAAAATTAATAGCTGTGTGTATTACCTGAAGTAGTATATCACAAAGGTATTATTTTGTAAATATTATTTTTTTGAACAATCTTTGTTTGAACATACTACTTTTTCGCCTTTTTTACTATTCTTCTTTACCATTATACTGCCGCATTCATCACATTTTTCATCAACAGGTTTGTTCCATGACACAAAGTCGCATTCTGGGTAATTACTACACCCGTAGAAAATTCTACCTTTTTTACTTCTTTTTTCAACAATTTCACCATCATCACATTTTGGACACTTTATTCCAGTACTTTTGGTTATTTGTTTAGTAAATTTACATTCCGGATAGTTTGGACAAGCTAAAAATTCTCCATATCTACCTTTTTTAACTATTAAATTTGCTCCACAATTTTCACATTTTTCGTCGCTAACTTTTTCTTCAGCCTCTTCTCCATTTTCTTCATCGTAGGGTTTTGTATTTTTACACTCCGGATAGTTAGGACAAGCTAAGAATTTTCCGAATCTTCCCTTTTTAACAACCATATTCGCACCGCATTTTTCACATTTTATATCGGTTTCTATTTCTACTTTTTCAATTTCTTTTATATTTTCTTCAGCTTTTTTCAAGGTTTTACTGAAGGTGTCGTAAAATTCTCTAATTATTTCCTTCCATTCTGCACTACCTTCTTCTACAGAATCCAGTTTATTTTCGAAATCAGCTGTAAACTTTTCATTTATAATATTCTCGAAATTTTCTACCAAAACATTTGTGACAAGTTTTCCCAAATCCGTAGGCACAAATTTATTTTCTTCGTATTTTACATAATTTCTGTTTAGAATTGTAGATATAGTAGGTGCATAAGTACTAGGTCTACCAATACCTAAATCTTCCATAGTTTTTACCAAGCTAGCTTCATTATATCTTGGTGGTGGATTTGTGAAGTGTTGTTCTTTTATAAGTTTAAATAATTCTAAATTTTCTTCTTCTTTTATATCTGGCAATTTTACATAATTATCATTTGTATTATAAATTTTTGTAAATCCATCGAATAGTAATCTTTTTCCATTGTATCTAAATATATATTTTTTAATATCAATATCTATAGAAAGACTCTCATATTTTGCCGATGCCATCATACTGCTGATAAACCTTTCCCAGATTAAAGTATACAGTCTTAATTGGTCTGAATTTAAAGAATCTGAAATTTCTTTAGGTGTCTTATCTATATATGTAGGTCTTATACATTCGTGGGCATCTTGGGCTCCTTTTTTATTTTTCCCAAATTTATGATTAGCATTTAAATATTTATCACCGAATTCTTTTTTAATATAATTAGAAGTATTATTTTTGGCTTCATCTGAAACTCTGTAGGAATCCGTCCTTATATATGTTATTAAACCTACAGTTCCGTCGTTTTTTAAATCTATTCCTTCATATAACTGCTGAGCTATCATCATTGTTTTTCTTGTTGAAAATCCAAGTTTTCTATTGGCATCCTGCTGTAGAGTACTTGTAATAAAAGGTGGATAAGGTCTTTTGCTTCTCTTTTTCTTACTAACCTTATTTACCCTTCCGGTCTTTTCTTCAGTTATTTCTTCGTAAAGTTCATCGGCTTTTTCTTTATTATCTATTTTTATTTTTTTAACTTTTTTATTTTCCAGTTTTCCTTTGAATTTTGTTTCAAGCTTTAAGTCTTTATCAAATATACCATCTAAAGTCCAGTATTCTTCAGGTTCAAAAGCTTCTATTTCTTCTTCTCTATCACATACTAATTTAACAGCAACAGATTGAACTCTTCCTGCACTTAGACCTCTTTCAATTTTTTTCCATAATAGAGGGCTGATTTTATATCCAACAAGCCTATCTAGTAATCTCCTAGCTTGTTGAGCATTAACTAAATCAAAGTCTATATTCCTTGGAGATTTAACGGCGTTTTTAACTGCATTTTTTGTAATTTCGTTAAACTCCACCCTTATTTTATCAGAGTCGTCTAACTTCAATATATTAGCAATATGCCAAGAAATAGCTTCTCCCTCTCTATCGGGGTCAGTCGCAAGATAAATTTTATCAGCTTTTTTTGCTTCCTTTTTTAATTCCTTTATTACCTTGCCTTTTCCTCTTATAGTTATATAATTTGGTTCAAAATCATTTTCTATATCAATACCAAGCTTACTTTTTGGTAAATCTCTTAAATGACCAACAGAAGCTGCAACCTTATAATTGCTGCCTAAAAACTTTTTTATAGTTCTAGCTTTTGATGGTGACTCAACTATTAATAAATTTTTACTCATCTAATTCCTCCAGCTAATTTTTAATTCTAAAATTCTTACCTTTTTCTTGTGATATAATACCTTGCATTTCCAATATTGTCAATTTTGATAGTAAATCCTGCTGTTTTACGCTTGTTTTTTCACTAATTTCAATTATATTTTTAGATCCTTCCTTTAATAATTCTACTATTTCTTTTTCTATTTTATCAAACTTATCTAAATTTAAATCTAATTTTTTATTACTTATTTTATTATCCTGCCAGTTTAATTCTTCCATTATATCATCAATTCTAGTAGTGATTTTTGCACCTTCTCCTATTAATTGATTTGTTCCTTTACTTAGATAACTATCAATATTTCCAGGTACAGCAAAAATCTCTTTATTTTGTTCTGCTGCATAAGTAGCGGTTATAAGAGTTCCGCTTTTATCACTTGCCTCAATCACTAACACTCCATCACTTAAGCCGCTTATTATTCTATTTCTATATGGAAAGTTGTAAGGCATAGCATTAGATCCTATAGGAAATTCTGATACTATTAACCCTTTTTTTATTATATCTTCATATAATCTTTTATTTCTTTTAGGATACACATTATCTACTCCACATCCTAATACAGCAATTGTAGTACCATTATTTTCTAAACAGGCTTTATGGGCTATTGAATCTATCCCTATAGCTAATCCGCTAGTTATACAAACGTCTCTTAATGATAAATCTTTCGAAAATTTTTCGCAAACCCACTTACCGTAATTTGTTGCTTTTCTCGAACCTACAATGGAAATGTTTTTAGAAATAATATTTAAATCCTTTATATTTCCTTTTGTATATAAAATATATGGGAAATTTTCTATATATTTTAGTTTAACTGGATATTCTTTGTCAAATATAGTAACAACATTTATATTTTTTTTCCTCATTGTTTTTTTCATTTCATTAATATTTCTATTGTTTATTAAGGATTTAATTTTTGATTTATCTTTATCATTTATAAAATCCAAGTCTTTTTCATATTCAATAAAATTATCAATTATATCTTCAATATTGCCAAAATAATCTATTAGGTTCTCAATTATAATATTTTTTGGTCCTATTCCATTGTTTAAAAGAATTAAAGTGTCTTTGTAATTCATAACTAACCCCAAAACTTTCTATCTAAATTTCTATACTGTATAGCTTCTGCTAGATGATTGATTTCTATTATATCTTTCCCATCTAAGTCTGCTATCGTTCTTGAAACTTTTATTATTTTATTGTAAGCTCTTGCACTTAGTCCTAAGCTATCGAAAGAATTTTTTAAAAGATTTTCAGCTTCATTAGTAAAACTGCAGTATTTTTTAATAGCCTTATTTGTTAATTGAGAATTAGAAAAAAAATTTAATCCTTCATATCTGTTATTCTGTAATTTTCTAGCTCTATTTACTCTTTCTTTTATATTTCTTGAGCCTTCCGAGTTATCCTTTCCCTGTAAATCTTTATATTCGATTGGATTTGCTTCAATTTGAATATCAATCCTATCCAATAAGGGGCCACTTATTTTGTTTAAATAGTGGTCTATTTGATTTTGGGAGCATCTACATTCATGTTTTGGATCTCCATAATATCCACAAGGACAGGGATTCATGCTGGCAACTAACATAAATTTTGAGGGATACCTCAAGTTGGCGTTAGCCCTTGAAATTAGTATTTCTCCATCTTCCATTGGTTGTCTTAAAACTTCTAAAGTTTTTTTAGAAAATTCCGGCATTTCATCTAAAAACAATACACCGTAGTGGGATAGAGAAACTTCTCCAGGTTTTGGTATCCGACCTCCTCCAACTAAGGCAGTTTTTGATATGGTATGGTGGGGAGATCTAAAAGGTCTACTTTTAATGAGTTTATCTACTTCAATAATACCAGAAACGCTGTAAATTTGGGTTATTTCTAAAGCTTCTTCAAAGGATAAATCCGGCATAATACTAGGAATTCTTTTTGCAATCATTGTTTTCCCTGATCCTGGTGGTCCAATAATAAGTATGTTGTGTCCCCCTGCTACTGCTACTTCCACTGCTCTCTTTAAGGTTTCCTGGCCTTTAACTTCAGAAAAATCAACCATATACTCTTCCTTATGCATATTTTCTTTAAAATTTTTTGCTTTAATTGGTTTAACTACCATTCTTTTGTTAAGAATTTCAATTATCTCCACTAAATCTTTTACAGGAAAAATATTTATTCCTTCAATATAACTGCACTCCTCTAGGTTATCTACAGGTATAAAAATATTTTTTACACCTTTCTCTCTTAGAGAAATAACCATAGGGAGAGCTCCTTCAACATGTTTGATATCACCATTTAATGATAATTCTCCAATAAAAAAAGTGTTTTCTTCTATATTATTGATTTTACCCATAGAGTTTAATATGCCTAATGCAATAGGTAAATCCAATTGGCTTCCCTCTTTTCGTATAGAGGCAGGAGATAAATTTATAGTAATCCTATTCATTGGAAATCTATATCCACTATTAGATATGGCTGATCTTACCCTCTCTTTTGATTCTTTAATAGCAGTATCTGGTAAGCCTACAATATTGAAAGAAGGTAATCCATTACTAATATCCGACTCTACATTAACTCCATATCCTTCTAAACCTTGTAATACACATGTATTAATTTTCGATAACATATATAGTCTCCTTGATTTTGTTATATTTACTATAATTAATAAAAAATAAAAATTCAATTAAAATCAAGAAAAATATATTGTTAATTAACTGTAATAATTTATGGAATTTTCTTTTTTATATCTGAAAATTTGTCCTAGAATTCATGTTATTCATTAAGAAATGTTAGTTAATTTATTAATTATTTCAAAACATTTGATTTATATTACGGAAAAGTTATATAATTAAATAAATAATATTAGAGGAGGAATATATGAACTATATTGATAGAGTCCTTAAAGAGGTAAGATCTAGAAATGCGTGTGAACCTGAATTTCTACAATCTGTAGAAGAGGTTTTCCATTCTATTGAACCGGTGTTGGAAAAACATCCGGAACTTGAAGAGTCTGGAATACTCGAAAGGATTGTAGAACCGGAAAGAACCATATCCTTTAGAGTAGCTTGGGTAGATGACAATAATAAAGTACGGGTAAATAGAGGATACAGAACCCAGTTCAACAGTACTATAGGTCCTTATAAGGGTGGTTTGAGATTTCATCCTAGTGTTTATATTGGAATTATAAAATTTTTAGGTTTTGAACAAACATTTAAAAATGCTTTGACTGGATTACCAATAGGTGGAGGTAAAGGTGGTTCTGACTTTGACCCTAAAGGTAAATCTGACGGTGAAATAATGAGATTTTGCCAAAGTTTCATGACAGAACTGTACAGACATATAGGCCCTAATGTTGATGTGCCTGCTGGAGATATAGGTGTTGGTGCTAGAGAAATAGGATATTTATATGGTCAATTTAAACGTATTAAAAACCAATTTCAACCTGCTGTTCTTACCGGCAAGGGTCTTAACTATGGAGGTTCTTTAGTCCGAAAAGAAGCAACTGGATACGGATTGATTTATTTTATGAAAGAAATGTTAGATCACCATAAAATAGATTTGAAAGATAAAACTATCGCTATATCCGGTTCTGGAAATGTCGCTATTTACGCTTGTGAAAAAGCCCAACAATTTGGGGGCAAGGTAATTGCCATGTCCGATTCTAAAGGTTATATAGTAGATAGTAACGGCATAAACTTAGATACTATAAAGCAAATAAAAGAAGTTGAGCGTAAAAGAATTAGTGAATATATTGAATACCATCCGAATGCAGAGTATCATGAAAACCAGCAGGATTTATGGTCAGTTAAGTGCGATATAGCTCTACCATGTGCCGCACAAAATGATATAAATTTAGAATCTGCTAAGAAAATTGTTGCAAACGGTACTTTAGCTGTAGGAGAAGGAGCTAATATGCCTTGCACAAACGATGCTATTAACTACTTCTTAGAAAATAATGTTCTCTTAGCTCCTGCTAAAGCTGCAAATGCAGGTGGAGTTGCTACTTCTGCTTTGGAAATGTCTCAAAATAGTATGAGATTATCCTGGTCCTTTGAAGAAGTAAATAGAAGATTAAACGAGATTATGGTTAATATATTTAGCATCAGTAAAGAAGCTGCTATTGAATACAATATGGAAGGTAATTATGTAGCCGGTGCAAATATAGCTGGATTTTTGAGAGTAGCCCATGCTATATCTGACCAGGGTATTATATAATTTAATAAAGTAAATTTAAAAGGATGCTGGTTTCCGGCATCCTTTTAAAAAGCATTTATTATGTGATTTATTTTCTTTTCATTAATATATACTTCTACAACATCAAATCTTAATGGGCAGTCGTATATTTTATTATCTTTCATATAAACAAGACTGCATTTTCTTATTTTGTCGATTTTTTTATAGGTAATTGCTTCTCTAGGAAGACCAAATCTATTAGTTTTTCTGGCCTTAACTTCAACGAAAATAAGTTGGTCTGCATCTCTCGCTATTATATCAATCTCTCCTATAAAGTTTCTATAATTCATTTCTAAAATTTTGTACTCTTTTTTCTCCAAATATTTTTTTGCTATATTTTCATACTTACTACCAATTTCTTTTTTGTTCATTATAAACCTTCTGAAATAGTTATTTGTTTATTTTTATCAAGAATCTTTGTTAAAAAAGTCTTTCTATGATATTTAGTAGGTCCGTATTTTTTTACTGCTTCAATATGCTTTTTTGTGCCATATCCTTTATTACTCTTTATATCGTATTTATTTAGGTATTCTTCTTCACTACTTAATTCAATCATTATTCTATCTCTTTCTACTTTTGCTAAAATAGAAGCTGCTGAAATTCCGTGGCATAAAAGATCTCCTTTTATAATACTTCTTTGTGGAATTTTCATGTTTACATTCTCTGCATCAATTAAAAGCATATCTGGTATTATAATGTTTTTATTTGAATTCTTTAATCCTTCTACTGCTTTTTTCATAGCCTTTAAAGTTGCATTTTTTATATTTATTTCATCTATTTCATCAGCTTCAACTATACCAAATGAATAAGATATAGCTTTTTCTTTAATCATTGAAGAAAGTTCATTTCTTTTCTTTTCATTTAATTTTTTAGAATCAGTAACTTCTCTTATATAAACTTCCTTAGGCATTACAACTGCGCAGGCAAGTACATTTCCGGCTAAACATCCTCTTCCTACTTCATCGATGCATGCAATATATTCATAGCCACTATCCCATAATTCTTTTTCAATTTTATAATTTTCCATTTTTTTATTCTTCTGAAGGAATTTCTAATGAAATATTACCAAGGTTTCCGTTTCTAAAATCCTTAAGAAGTAACTTAGCACCTCTTTCATAATCAATTTCATTATCTTTTAATAAGAATCCCTTTCTTTTAGAAATCTTTTCTAAAATTTCTAAAGATTCTTCATCGATGTTTATAATTATATTATACTTCTCAATTAAAGTATTTCTATAATTGATTTTCAAATAATCTAATAAATAAATTCCTAATTCAACATCATCTATTATATTATCTTTAATTAGTCCCGTTACAGCTAAATTATACTTGATTTGATCATCATTTAAATCAGGCCATAAAATCCCTGGTGTATCCAAAATTTCATATTTATTCTTTATCTTTATCCACTGTTTACCTTTAGTTACTCCAGGTTTATTCCCTGTTTTTACGCTTTTTCGTTTTGTTAGGTAATTAATAAAAGTTGATTTTCCTGTATTAGGTACACCTACTATAAGCATACGAATATTTTTATTTTTAAATCCTTTTTTTTCATATTTTTCTTTTATTTTCTTTTCAAATTTTTCAATACTTTCAAATAATTTATTGTTTTTTTTATTTTTTAAAGAATTATTTTCTATAGCTAAAATGTTTTTACGTTTAAAATACTCCATCCAGATTTTATTAACCTGTTGGTCTGATATATCAGCTTTATTCATTAGATATATTTTCTCTTTGTTGTTTATTAATTTATCTAATTTAGGATTTAGACTACTCCTAGGTATTCTTGAATCCAAAATTATTATAACAAGATCAACTACTCTTAAATTTTCTTTTAACATTTCATATGTTTTTTTCATATGCCCGGGATACCAGTTCATTATTTCATCTCCTATTAAAAATGAGGACTTAAAGTCCTCATAATTACTTGTTAAATTTCTTTTCTTTAACTTTTGCAGCTTTTCCTGTTCTGTCTCTTAAGTAGAACAATCTTGCTCTTCTTACTTGACCTTTACGAACAATTTCTATTTTTTCGATTTTTGGTGAATGTACTGGAAAAGTTCTTTCTACTCCTACTCCGTAAGATATTCTTCTTACAGTAAAAGTTTCTTTAATTCCTTCTCCCTGTCTTTTTAAAACAGCTCCTTCGAAAACCTGGATTCTTTCTCTATCTCCTTCTTTAATTCTAAAGTGAACTTTTACAGTATCACCTATATTAAATTTGGTAATATCATCCTTTAACTGCTCTTTTTCTAACATTTTAATAGTATTCATAGTATACCCTCCTTTTTGCAGCGTTCATGTGTCTAAACAGAGGACCGCCGTATACTTCAATGTATTATAGCATATTCATTTTTCTAAATCAATAATTTTATTTAAATTCTTCTTTTAATTTATTATATTCTTTTTTTATGGTTTCGATATCTTTTATTAAATCTGGTCTATGCTTTAAAGTTAATTCTATTGATTTGTATCTTTTCCATCTTTTGATTTTTTCATGGTCTCCCGATAATAAAATATCAGGTACTTTACTTCCTTTATATTCGTAGGGCCTTGTGTATTGAGGATGTTCTAGTAAATTATTTTCAAAAGATTCATCTTGGTGGGAATCTTCATTTCCTAGAACTCCAGGAATTAACCTGGCTACAGAATCTATTAGTACTAAAGCTGGTAGTTCCCCACCAGTTAGTACATAATCTCCGATAGAAATCTCTTCATCTACGTATGTATCTATAATCCTTTGGTCTATTCCTTCATAGTGACCGGCTATTATTACTATATTTTTTTCTTGAGATATTTTTTTAACCTTTTCTTGGTTTAGTACTGTTCCTTTTGGACTCATATAAAAAATTTTCGAATCCTTTTGTGATACTTCATCTAAAGCTTCCGATAAAGGATCGGGTTTTAAAAGCATTCCTGGCCCACCACTGTAAGGATAATCATCTACTTTTTTATGTTTATTTGTAGAAAAATCTCTTATATTTACATAATTAATATTCAGTAAACCTTTCTCCAGGGCTTTCTTTATTACACTGAATTCTAAAAGGGTTTCCATTCTTTCCGGGAAAAGTGTTAATACGGTAATTTTCATCCAATCAATCCTTCAATCAATTCAACTGTCATTTTTTTATTTTTTGTATCTATTTCTTTTATAAATTTTTTAGATGCTGGAATTAATTTATCAATATTATTATCTATTTCATATACGTCATTTTTTCCAGTTTTATAAATTTTAGTTATTTTACCTATGAAATTTTCATCTGTATCATAAACATCTATTCCAATTATCTCTTCAGTAAAATACTCATCTTTTTCTTCTATTAGAAAATGTTTCATTTTATCATCAATAAATATTTCAATATTTTTTAATCTTTCTGCTTTTTCTATGGTGTCTATATCCTTTAATTTTAACAAAATTTTCTTATTTACACCTATCTGGTTTATTGAATATTCATTCTTATCTTTTCCTAGATAAATTTCAGGGACAGTCATTAACATTTCAGGATCTTTGAGATAGTAATCAATCCTTACCATTCCTTTAAGACCATGGGTATTTATAATCTTACCTATTTTAAAAAATTTCATATTTTCACCTTTAAAAAGGATTAGCAAATGCTAATCCTGTATAGTTTATTGAACTATTTCTACAATTACTCGTTTATTTTCCTTTGTAGCTGCTGCTTTAACAAGGGTTCTAACAGCTTTAGCTATTCTTCCTTTTTTACCAATAACTTGACCCATATCCTCTTCAGCTACACTCAGTTCAATAATAATTGATTTGTCTCCTTCAATTTCTTTAATACTTACTTTATCAGGATTATCAACTAATGCTTTTGCAATATATTCTACTAATTCTCCCATAATTGCACCACCTTTAAGATTTGTATAAATTATTCTTTATCAAATGCACCGTTTTTTCTAAGTAGTATCCTAACAGTGTCTGTTGGTTGTGCTCCTTTTCCTATCCATTCTAGAGCTTTTTCGTTATTAATCTTGATTTCTTTAGGATCCGATAAAGGATTATAGTAACCTATTTCTTCAATAAATTTACCATCTCTCGGAGCTCTTGAATCTGCTACAACCACTCTATAGAAAGGAGTCTTTTTTGCTCCCATTCTTTTTAATCTGATTTTTACTGCCATTATTACACCTCCTATTAAAAATTTATTATATTAAAAAGGTAATTTTAACCCTTTTTTTCCTGACATCATATTTCCCATTTTATTCATGTTCTTCATCATTTTTTTCATATCTTTATACTGCCTAAGTAGTCTATTAACTTTCTGTATTGAAGTGCCGCTTCCAGCAGCAATTCTTTTTCTTCTACTACCGTTTATTATATCCGGTTTAACTCTTTCTTCCTTTGTCATTGATTGAATAATTGCTTTAACATGTACTATTTCTTTTTCATCAATTTTAATATTCTTTAATTTTTTACTGTTAGCTCCAGGTATCATTTCTAAGATTTGATCTAAGGGTCCAAGATTTTGCATTTGCTCCATTTGATCTAGAAAGTCGTCAAAAGTAAATTGATTTTTCATTAATTTTTTTTCAAGTTCTTTTGCTTTTTTCTCATCAAAAGATGATTGAGCTTTTTCTATCAAGCTAAGGACATCACCTTTTCCTAATATTCTTGAAGCCATTCTATCTGGATGGAATATTTCTATATCTTCTAATTTTTCACCTGTAGTAACAAATTTTATAGGTTTTCCAATGATTGAACTTATGGAGAGAGCCGCTCCTCCTCTTGCATCACCATCTATTTTAGAAAGTATTATCCCTGAAATCTCTAAATTTTCATCGAAAACTTGTGCAATGTTTACTGCTTCTTGACCAGTCATCGAATCTAAGACTAACAGTATTTCATCAGGATTTATTATGTTCTTGATATCTTCTAATTCCTTCATCATTTTTTCGTCTATATGAAGTCGTCCTGCTGTATCGAATAGTAGAAAGTCTTTACCATTTTTCTTTGCGTATTTTAAGGCGTTTTTTGCTATGTTTAAAGGGTTTTCTCCTTCTTCGCCGGCAAATACATCTATTTCGGTTTTATCGCCTAAAACTTGAAGCTGCTTTACAGCTGCAGGTCTATATACATCACATGCTACAAATAAAGGATTTTTGTTTTTAAGTTTGTATTTTTTCCCTAATTTAGCAGTTGTTGTAGTTTTACCAGCTCCCTGTAAACCACACATCATAACCGTAGTAATATCGTTTGAATTTACTTTAATGTCTTCGGTTTTTTCACCTAATAAGTTTATCATCTCATCGTTAACAATTTTAATAACCTGTTGACCTGGAGTTAAGCTTTCTAGTATCTCTTCTCCAATTGCTTTTTCCTTAATATTCTTTACAAATTTTTTGACTACTTTAAAATTCACATCAGCTTCTAATAAGGATAATTTTATTTCCCTTAAAATTTTATCAATGTCTTTTTCAGTTAGTTTTCCTTTTTTTGTAAGTTTAGATAGTGTTTCTTGAAGTTTATTTGATAAACTTTCAAATATCATATTTACAACTCCTAAAGTTTGTTTATTAATTCTAATAGTTCTTTAAAATGTTCTTTTATATTATGGTATTTTTCATTTTCTATATTTTTATTAATCTCTTGTGCTTTTTTTTGAATGTTTTTTTTAAACTTTTCCTGTTTACTTATTATATTTAATTTACTGTCTATATCCTCTAAGTTTTTCTCAGCTCTTTTTAATAAGTCGTAGACTCCCTGTCTTGTTATACCCAAATTCTCGGATATTTCTTTAAGACTTAAATCCATTATATAGTACTGTTGAATAACCTGTTGGTGTTTTTCGTTTAAAACTTCTTTATAATAATCAAACAACTTTCCGTATTTTAAGTGCTTATCTAACATTATACCACCTGTAAAGTATTTTACTTGACAGTTAATTATATTACCTTAATTATAGGTTATTGTCAATAGTTTAATATAGAATCTACAAATTTTTCTTCATCGAATTTCTGAAGGTCTTCAATACCTTCTCCTAAACCTACATAGACAACAGGAACATCTAATTTTCTCTGGATTGGAACTATGATACCACCCTTTGATGTTCCATCTAATTTAGTCAATACAATTCCGTCAATATTTGTTACTTCTTTAAAATACTCTGCCTGGACTATTCCGTTTTGTCCCGTATTTGCATCGATAACCAAATACACAAGTTTATTAGCTTCAGGATATTCTTTGTCAATTACTCTTGATATTTTGTTAAGTTCCTTCATTAGATTTTTTTTGTTGTGTAGTCTTCCAGCTGTGTCACATATTAAAATATCTGTGTTTCGAGCTTTTGCAGCATTAATACCATCATAAATAACTGAAGAAGGATCACTACCTTCTTTATTTGACACTAATTCTACTTGAGCTCTTTGACACCATTTTTCCAATTGTTCAATCGCTGCCGCTCTAAAAGTATCGCCAGCTGCTACTAAAACTTTCTTCCCCTCATCTTTAAAAATTTTCGACAATTTACCTATAGTCGTAGTCTTACCTACTCCATTTACCCCAACTACTAGTATTACTGTTTTTTCTTCTTGATCTGGCTTTTCTTTATAAGTAATTTCCTTTACAAGTATTTCTTTTAGCAACGGTTTAACCTTGCTTACATCTTGAATTTTATTTTCTTTTATTTGATTTTGAAGCATCTCAATAATTTCTAAGGTTGCCTCAATACCCATGTCTGAACTAATTAATATTTCCTCAAGTTCTTCATAAAGTTCTTCGTCTATTTTTAAATGTCTTGAAAACAAATCATCTATTTTATTTGCAAAGTTATTTCTTGTTTTTTTTAGTCCATCTTTAAATTTAGTTATAATACTACTCATCTAGATACTCCTTTTCTACTATTTCAGATAGATTCATAGATATAATCTTTGTTATACCTTCTTCTTCCATCGTTGTCCCGTATATTGTATCAACAAATTCCATTGTTCCTTTTCTGTGTGTTATAATTAGGAACTGTGTGTTTCGAGAAAATTTTCTTAAGTAATTAGCAAACCTGTATACATTAGCATCATCTAAAGCTGCTTCAATTTCATCTAATATGCAAAATGGGGTTGGTTTTACCTTTAATATGGAAAATAGCAAAGATATAGCTGTTAAAGCCTTTTCGCCACCAGATAATAATGATATTTTATTTAAGTTCTTACCAGGAGGTTGAGCATATATTTCTATATCGCAAGTTAAGGGATTCTCAATATCTGATAAAAGTATTTCTGCATCCCCGCCACCAAACAAATCAATAAACACATTTTTGAAGTGTTCATTTATCTTTTCATACTCACTTATAAAAATACCGTGCATCTTATCTGTAAGATCCTTAATTATGTTATGTAATTTATCTCTCGCTTCAATTAAGTCATCTCTTTGACCAGCTAAAAACTCGTATCTCTTGCTTGTTTCTTCATACTCTTCTATAGCAGATACATTAATATCACCTAGTTTTTTAATTTCTCCCTTTAAAGATCTGGTTTCTTTATTAAGTGAATTAATACTAAAGTCTTCATCTATAAATTTTTTAGCAATGGCAAAATTCATCTCATAATCGTTCCACAGTTTATCTTTTGTATTACTCAATTTGTTTTCATATCTTTCTATTTTCACTTCTAAACTGTTCACATCTTTTTGCAAGTTATTTATTTCTTTGTTTATAGAATTAATTTGGGATTGCTTTTCATATATACTATTTTGTATCTTTTTTCTCTCGTTTCTAAGATTAGTAAAGTTAGTTTTTTTATCCCTTAATATTTCAGATTTATCCTTGATAGATTTCGTAAATGAATTTATTTTTTCTTTAGAATCTTCTATTAGTTTTTCATTTTGACTTTTTTCCTTCAAAGCATTATCAAGATTTTCTTCAATTTCTGTTATATTTTCTTTTATTTCTTCAAGTCTTGAATTATCAATTTTTAATTCGTTCTCTTTTGTAGAAAGCTCAATATTTAAGCTGTTGATTTTATTTTTTAAGTCAAGTTCTTCTTTTTTTACTTCTTCTAAATTTACATCATTGTCTTTTACTTTATTTTCATAATCCAAAATATTTTTATTTATAATTTTAGATTCATTTAGTCCTGTCGTTATTTCATTTTCTAAGCTATTAATTTTTGAGATGCTTTTCTGGATTTTATCTTCAGTTTCTGCTTTTTCTTCTGATTTTATTTTAATATCTTCTATTAAATTGGTATAATTTATCTCAAACTTTTCTCTTTCTTTTATTTTTTCCCTTATAAAATTCTTTTGATTGTCTAATTTTTTGTTTACACCCTTAATTTTTTCTATATAAGATTTAAGTCTTTCCTCGAGTTCATTCGTCTCATTAATTAATTCTTTCTTTTTGTTTGTTAGCTTTACAATCTCTTCTTCTCTACCTATAAGATTATTGGTTTTCTTTTTGCTGCCACCGGTAATTGCACCCCCAGAATATATAATTTCACCATCTAGAGTTACAACATTTGTAGAGTAATTGATTGATTTAGCTATTTTCAATCCAGAATCAATATCCTGACATATTATAGTTCTTCCGAGTAGAAATTGAAAAATATTTTCATATTTTTCATTGCATTTTACTAATTTATCTCCTGTTCCTATATATCCATCTATTTGAGAGGCTCTCTTTTGATAACTATTTAGCTCTCTACCTTTTATCGTATCCATTGGTAAAAATGTCATTCTACCAATTTTTTCAGATTTTAAGAAGTTTATTATTTCTCCTACATGTTTTTCCTTTTCGATGATAATATTTTGGGCTGAACCACCTAAAGCAGTATTGATAGCTTCTACATATTTTTTGTCTACTTTAATTAGTTCAACTACTACACCTTCAACAATATTTCTAAATTTCCCTTTATTAACATATGTCATAAAATCTTGTATACTCTTATAAAATCCTTCATAAGAGTTTTTAATTCTAGTCTTTATATTTATTAAGTTTTTATATCGTTCAATTTGATTTTTATTATTATTATGTTTAAGCTTTAGATGTTCTAATTCTTTTTCTAATGTTTTATAATTATCTTTGAATTCTTTAAGTTTTAATTGGGAATTTTTTTCTTCCTTCTTTAAAGATTCAATATTTTTTAT
>DPPH01000279.1 GCA_003539375.1 Clostridiales bacterium | reverse complement strand
AAGGAAATAATAAGAAAATTTAATTATGATGAAGTTGTTGACCATAACTATGGAGACAATGAAAAAAGATGGTCTGAAATAGGAAAGATAATAAGTGATGTTCAAAAAATCAATTATAAGGAACATTCCTTTTCTGACTTGATGGAGGATCTGACTCTTAAGCCTCTCACCGGAATACCTATAGCAGCGGTAATATTATTTATTTCTTTTATGATTATAAGGTTTGTAGGAGAAGGCTTCATAGGCTATATAGCAGAACCTTTTTTTGAAGTGCTTTATAGACCTATTATAGCACAGCTTAGCGGGATATTAGGTGGAGATGGATTTATACATAATCTTATTGTAGGAGAGTTGATTGAAGGAAGCATAGATTTTGAGCAATCCTTTGGCCTTTTAACAACGGGTATTTATATACCTTTAGCAGCAGTTTTACCATATATAATATCTTTTTATTTTGTCCTTGGGTTACTTGAAGACATTGGATATCTGCCTAGAATCTCGGTCTTAGTAGATAATGTAATGCACAGAGTTGGACTTCACGGTTTTTCTATTATCCCTTTGATATTAGCCTTTGGATGTAACGTGCCGGCGGCTCTTGCTATTAGAAATTTAGAGAGTAAAAGAGAAAAATTTATTGCCAGTACCTTAATGGCTACGACTATTCCTTGCATTTCACAAATGGCTATGGTTATAGGGTTGCTTGGATCTTTTGGTGGTAAATATCTTCTATATTTGTTCGCTGTTTTGATAGTTCTTTGGATATTTATAGGAACACTTATGAACAAATTAGTACCGGGATTTAGTACTGACTTATTGTTAGAGCTACCATCCTTTAGATTGCCGAGTATTTCTACAGTTTTTAAAAAATTATTGATGAGGATTCTAGGATTTTTGAAAGAAGCTTTACCTATGGTTTTACTTGGAGTATTTATCATTAATATTTTCTATACCCTAGGGATATTTGATTATCTTACAAAGGTTACGGGACCGTTGTTAAAGAATATATTTGGAGTACCGGAAGCAGCTGTAGAAGCTTTAATCATGGGATTTTTGAGGAAAGATTTAGCCATGGGAGTATTACTTCCTTTAGGTCTTACTGCTAAGCAAATGCTCACTATGAGTATACTTTTGGTAATATATTTCCCATGTATTGCTACATTTGTAATTCTATTAAGGGAACTTGGAGTAAAAGACATGCTTAAAGCAACAGCTATTATGCTTACATCAACAGTAGTTGTTGGTGGGTATATAAACTTTGCATTCCAGGGAGATGGATTTAATATAATGAGAGTTATTCCTGTAATAGGATTGTATGTTTTAGTAGCAATGATACCAAAAAGGAAAAAAGAAGAAATAAGAAGCGCTTAAATTAAACCAAATTCCATTTATAATATAAAAATCGACCTTTCAAAATTTGACTTGAAAGGTTATTTTTTATAAATTTATTTTTTTTCTTGAAGCTTTATACACCAAAGAAACTGTGAAAATCATACATATTCCAGCTATTGTCATAAAAAGATTATAATTACCAAAATAATCATATATATATCCAGCTAAAGGAGAACCAATGATTCCACCAATGTTAACCGCAGCATGGGAAAAACCCACCAAGTGACTGGCATCTTTATTTCCGAAAATTTTATTAAAACTTATAGCTCCTAACATTCCAGCCATACTAGCAGATGCGGCTACAAATACTGCTACCAGGACTCCGCCAATTATACCATTCAAAAATATTGAGATAAAAAATATTGATGCAGTAAGAGAACCATATATTACAGTAGAAAACCCAGGGCCTCTCTTATCTACTAGAATACCGTAGAAGGGTGCAAAAGCTAGTCTTGCAAAGCTGTAAGCTGACACACAAAGAGCTGCTTGAACTACGCTAAGTCCTGTACTTTGGAAATAAACTGAAGCATGAGTAACAAATCCGGTAATGCTAATGGATATGAAGAAAGAAGTTGTTAAAATCATCCAAAATTCAGGAATTTTAGAAAATTTACTAATTTCTTTGTTTTTCACAACGAGAGCGGTTTCATCATTTATATTACCTTTGTTGTGATTATTATCTCCTACAGCTTTCATGCCATATTTTTTAGGATGATTTGAAACAAGAAACAAACCGGATAAAATAACTACACCGGAAACAAATATTCCCTGGATAAGTGCAGTTCTTTGAAATCCCAAGTTTTCAATTAATTTGGCAGCTACTTGAACCATAATAATTCCAGAGACCCCTCCACCTATACTAAACATGCTCATTAGTTTACCAGTATTTTTTTTAAACCACCAATTTACAGAAACTTGTGCTATAGGATATCCTGAAAAAACCTGACAAAGTCCTGAAAGAAATCCACCAAAATAAATTAACCAAATACTCTCAGCAGTAGATATAAAAAAGAAAAAAAAGAAAAACATAATTCCGCTAAAAACTATAATTTTCTTTATATTAAATCTATCTAGTATTTTTCCTAAAAACAAGGACCCAAATAAACCTGCAAATCCAGCTATACTAAACATTATAGATATTTGACCTACTGTAACATTTAGAGCCCTACTTAAAGGTAAAACATATAAACTGAAAGTTACATAGCTTCCAACTGCTACCATTGTTATAAAAATATTACCTAATGCTGTGTTTCTCGCCCTATTATTCATGATGAAATCTCCTTCTTGTTATTTTCTTCATACAAATAATATTCTATCATTAAAATTAAAAAATCTAAATGAAAACAATTAGAATTTAATGTATAATGTATTTATGTGTGGTGTAAAAGATATAATAGAGCAGTAAGGAGGATTATCATGAAAATAGAGATAAGTGAAATTTTTATTGATGATAATAAATTAAAGAAAAATATTGAAATCGAACTTAAAGAACCAAAAAAAGTAGTGGATATATTAGAAGAACTAGGAGTTAAAAATTTAGGATATGCTGATTTCTATTTAAATGATAAGAAGGTAAAAAAAGATACAATAGCAAAAAACGATGACCTATTAACGGTACTACCGATCATTGGTGGAGGTTAGTTTTTCTTTTTGATACCCTCATTTAATCAATAAATGCAGTTTATTTAATTAATTTAAAATCTAACAGGAGGAGATATTAAATGACTTACGGATACTCAGGAAAAATTTTAAAAGTAAATTTATCTACAGGAGAAATTAAAAGTGAAAATTTGCCTGGAGAAATCATGAGAAAATATATGGGAGGAAAAGGGCTGGTATACTATTATCTAAAGGATAGTATTAACAAAGATACTGACCCATACTCGGAAGATAACCCTCTGCTTTTTATGACAGGAGTAGCTTCAGGAATACCTGCAGCAGGAACGTCAAGAATGATTATTGGAACCAAATCTCCAATTACCGGTGGATTTGGGATATCTGAATCAGGAGGTTTTATTGCTCCTGAGTTAAAGAAAGCTGGATGGGATGGTATTGTAGTTGAAGGTGTATCAAGCAAACCGATATATCTTTTAATAAGAGATGACAAAGTTGAAATAAAAGATGCATCTCATCTTTGGGGAAAAGGAAACGGTGAAGTAAACGACATAATTAAAGAAGAAAACGATGATAAAACTCTTAAATTATCTCAGATTGGCCAGGCCGGAGAAAACAAAGTCCAATATGCTTGTGTTATCAATGATTTAAAACATGCCTGCGGTAGAAATGGAATGGGAGCTGTAATGGGAAGTAAAAATTTAAAAGCTGTTGCAGTAAAAGGAACTTTGGGTATTAATTTTAAAGATAAGGATAAAATAACAGAAATAAGTAAATGGTATGCTAAACACCAAAAAGACCAGCCCTTATCAAAAGGTTTATATATGTATGGAACAGCTGCAGGGCTTCTAGGAATAGATAAATCAGGTATACTTCCAACAAGAAATTTCAAACAAGGATCCTTTGAAAAAGCTGAAGACATATCTGGAGAAAAACTTGCAGAAACTGTGCTAATAAAAAGAGAAGGATGTTTTGCCTGCCCTGTAAGATGCAAAAGAGTAGTAGAAATAGATAATGAAAAAATGAAAGTAGATCCTAAATTTGGAGGACCGGAATACGAAACAATAGCATCAATGGGATCCCTTTGTGGAATTGGAGATTTAGAAATAATTTCAAAAGCTCACGAAATGTGTAACGACTATGGATTAGATAGTATATCAACAGGAGTATCAATTTCTTTTGCAATGGAATGCTACGAGAAGGGACTTATAAGTAAGAATGATACAGAAGGAATAGAATTAAATTTCGGAAACGAAGATGCATTATTAAACCTAATAAAGAAAATCGCTTATAAAGATGGATTTGGCAGCATCTTATCACAAGGTGTAAAAAAAGCATCAGAAATATTCGGTAAGGATTCAAATGATTTTGCTATGCACGTTAAAGGTCAGGAAATACCTATGCATGATCCTAGAGGCAAAATAGGCGTAGGAATGGGCTACTCACTATCACCAACCGGGGCGGACCACGTTCAAGCCCAGCATGATACGTCACTTGCAGATGAAGGACCAATCTTAGACTCTGTAAAAGTACTGGGATTAACTCAGCCAACTGATCCTATGGGATATGGAAAAGAAAAGGCATATTATTATTCTACAATGGAAAAATGGTGGAGCTTTCTAAATATGATTGGGATGTGTGATTTTGTACCAGCTCCTAGAGGTTCAATGCCTATAGATAAATTTATCGAACTGATTAATTCAGCTACAGGTTGGGATGTTACTCCAGAAGAATGCATGGAGATAGGAGAAAGAGGTATTACAGCCGCGAGAAAATTAAATTACGAATTAGGAGTAGATGAAAAAACCGAAGAGCTTCCAAAAAGATTTTATCAACCACTTGAAAATGGACATCTTAAAGGAGTATCAATGGATAGAGATAAATTTTTAGATACCAAGCAGGAGTACTATAAAATGATGGGATGGGATAAAGAAGGTTATCCTACACAAGAAACCTTAGAGAAATTAGCTCTTTAAGAATAAACATAAATATAGCATTTTACAATAGAACTAACTTTTATAAATTATTTTTGTATAAAACCTTCTGTTTTAGTGTAAAAATATTAATAGAGTTAAAAATGAGAGGAGAGGTTTTATGAGTTACGGTTATTCAGGAAATATTTTAAAGGTTAATTTAACAACCGGTGAAATTGGAGAAGAAAAATTATCAGAAGAAATTATGCGAAAGTATATGGGAGGGAAAGGATTGGTGTATCACTACCTAAAAGATAGTGTAGATAAGGACACTGATCCATTCTCAGAAGAAAACCCCCTATATTTTATGACTGGTTTAGTATCCGGGATACCAACGGGAGGTACTTCACGAATGGTACTAGGTGCAAAATCTCCTATAACAGGAGGATTTGGTATATCTGAATCAGGAGGATTCATAGCACCTGAACTAAAAAAAGCAGGATGGGATGGAATAATATTTGAAGGCAAATCAGAAAAACCTGTTTATTTGCTTATCAAAGATGAAGAAGTTAAGATAAAAGATGCATCTCATTTATGGGGAAAAGGAAATGGAGAAGTAAACGACATAATAAAAGAAGAAAATAATGACAAAAGTATTAAATTATCTCAAATAGGTCAAGGGGGAGAAAACCAAGTTAACTATGCTTGTGTAATAAACGACCTAAAACATGCCTGTGGTAGAAATGGCATGGGTGCTGTAATGGGAAGCAAGAAATTAAAAGCCGTTGCAGTTAAAGGAACTAAAGGAATAAACTTCAAAGATGAAGATAAAGTAAAAGAAATAAGCAGATGGTATGCAAAACATCAAAAAGATCATCCATCAGCTAAAGGATTACATTTATATGGAACAGCAGGTGGAGTCGAAAGTCTTGATAAATCAGGAATGCTTCCAACTAGAAACTTTAGGCATGGATCTTTCGAAAAAGCGAAAGAAATATCCGGACAAACTATGGCAGATACTATATTGACCCAAAGAGGTGGATGTTACGGTTGTCCAGTAAGATGTAAAAGAGTAGTTGAAGTAAATAACGATAAAATAAATGTTGACTCAAAATTTGGTGGTCCGGAATACGAAACAATTGGAGCAATGGGATCAATGTGTGGCATAGGCAATCTTGATGTTATAGCAAAAGCTAATGAAATGTGCAACGACTTGGGATTAGATACTATTTCAACAGGAGTTTCAATATCCTTTGCTATGGAATGCTATGAAAGAGGAATAATTGATAAAACCGATACAGAAGGTATTGAACTAAATTTTGGAAATGAAGAAGCACTACTTAAGCTGATTAAAGATATATCAGAAAAAAAAGGTCTTGGAAAAATACTTTCTCAAGGAGTAAAAAAATCAGCTGAAATTTTCGGAAATGGATCAGAAGAGTTTGCTATGCAAGTGAAAGGCCAAGAACTTCCTATGCATGAACCTAGAGGAAAAGTAGGTGTAGGCTTAGGATATTCAGTATCACCAACAGGAGCAGACCATATGCAGGCAGCTCATGATACAAGAATTACTGAAGAGGGACCTCTTATGGAAAAAGCAAGAATTATAGGATTAGAAAAACCTGTAGATCCAATGAAATATGGAGAAAATAAAGCAGAATACTACTCCATAATGGAAAAATGGTGGAGCTTCCTAAATATGGTAGGCATGTGTGATTTTATACCGGAACCTACTGGATCAATGCCAATGGATAAGTTCATGGAATTGATAAAAGCATCATCTGGATGGGATGTTACTCCTGAAGAATGCATGGAAGTAGGCGAAAGAGGTATTACAGCTGCTAGGATAGCAAACTATAATCTTGGTATAGATGAGAGTCATGAAAAATTACCTGAAAGATTATATCAACCGCTGGAAAATGGAGCTTTAGAAGGTGTATCATTAGATAAAGATAAATTTAAAGAAATGAAAGAATACTACTACAGCAAACTAGGCTGGGATAAAAGTGGTTATCCTACTCAAGAAACATTAAATAGATTAGGATTGTAGATTAAATTAAGAGACCGAAATTAATCGGTCTCTTATAATTTACAAACATATATATATGTATTAATATAGTACTATAGAATTAAGCATACATAAAGAGGTGAAAATATGGCACACGACCACGACCATTCAGGACATCATCACGAAACCGGGAATATAAAAATCGCTTTTTTTCTAAACCTAGCATTTACAATTATAGAGATAATAGGAGGATTCTGGACAAATAGTATGGCTATACTTTCAGATGCCCTTCATGATTTAGGAGATTCTCTTTCTTTAGGGGTATCATGGTATCTGCAAAATTATTCAAAAAAAGGACCAGATTATAAATTTTCTTTTGGATATTCAAGATTCTCTCTGCTGGGAGCCTTAATTAACAGCATAGTTTTACTCGGAGGGTCTGTACTTATATTATCTAGAGCTATACCTCGGATATTCAATCCCGAGCCCGTAAATGCAAAAGGGATGATTGCTTTTGCTGTTTTAGGAATTTTTATCAATGGAGCAGCTGTCTTAAGACTTAGAAAAGGAAAGTCTTTAAATGAAAAAGTAGTAACATGGCATCTTCTAGAAGATGTACTGGGATGGGTAGTAGTACTGATTGGCAGTATTATTTTAAACTTTAAAGACCTACCTATCATTGATCCACTACTATCAATGGGTATTACAATATATATATTGTACAATGTAGTGAAAAACCTTAAAAAAGTTATGAATGTATTCTTACAGGGAGTACCGGAAGATATATCTATAGAAGAAATAGAAAAATTAGTAGAAGAAAAAACCGAAGCCTTATCTGTTCACCATACCCACATCTGGACTATAGAAGGTGAGAGAAACATGTTAAGTACTCACGTTAAAATACCTGACAGCTATAACAGTCAAGATATAATAAATCTTAAAAAAAATATAAGAAAGTTACTTAAAGAAAAAAACATTGAACATGTAACCATAGAAATGGAATACGAAACTGAAGAATGTGAAGGGAAAATGTTCTAATGAAAAAATATATCAATGAAAAACTTGGGGAAAAAAGCATCACTGTAAGATTCATGACTCTTTATATTATAAGTTTAATACTATTTGTCCTATCATGGACTATCTCTTACCTAATACTTCCAGAGGGAATAATAAGAGGAATAGGAATCCTTCCAGGAATGGCAGGAAATGTGGCATCAGAAACATTAATAAAGGAGTTCTTAACAATATTTGGGTTGAATTCAGTAGGATGGGTGTTAATTCTCATTGGGAACTACATACTAAAAGTAAAAAACTTTTCCTTTGGATATCTAATACCAATAGCCTGGATGATAATGTACGGAATAGTACTGGGAACTAACTCCTTCAGTATTTCTATCGGACAGAAAATGGCACCAAGCTTTAGTGTTTTAGGAAGAAGTGGATTATATGAAATGATGGCTGGAGTATTGTTTGCAGTATCAACGGATTTTATTACTGCGAATTACTCCAAAGACCTTAAAACATCCTCAAGACCTATACCTAAAAATAAAAAGGGAAAAATGAAGAGACAAAATGTAATCGGTATAATAATAAGTTTTATAATTTTAAGCACTGCAGCATTAAGAGAAGCATACATGATAATTAATTTATAAAATGATAATTGGAAATTAGAATATAAATGTTAATTAATGGTAATATATAAAAAACAATCTTTTGATAAAAGGGTTGTTTTTTTATATAATTTACGAAATAAAAACAAGTGTTCATGCCATGCAAACGTTAATATTTTAATTATTACAGAAATTACAATATGGTGTTGTTATATAAAGAAATTTATATTATAATATATTAAAAATAGTTAACAATTCATTTAAAAATGAACATGAGTAAATGGGATTTACTAATATACATTTATTAACCACCCAATCATTTCACAAAACAATAAAGGAGGATAATCTATGACTATTAATTTCAAAGAACAAGCTCA
>DPPH01000073.1:3174-5155 GCA_003539375.1 Clostridiales bacterium | reverse complement strand
TCAAAGGTTACAAGTAGGAAAGATACACTTAAGATTATCATAACTTTAATAGTATCTCTAATATGAATTCTTTTGAAAAACCATATTAACATCAGCCCTACTAAAACCCCTAGAATTACACCAGAGAAAATAGAGATTGGAACGGAAATCAGAGATAGTAAACTAAATCCACTACCTTTATACATATTTAAAAATGCAGTAAACAAAACTATTACAAATACATCGTCTACTGAAGCTGCAGCTAAAATCATATGGGGAATACTTTTTTCTTTACCAAATCCATGTTGAATCAAAAAAATCATTCTAGGGACAATTACTGCTGGTGAAACGGCAGCTACTACAGTACCTAAAATTGCAGCTTCAATATAGGGTATATTAAATAATAAGGGAGCTAAAACTGTTATAGCAGCAATTTCTAAAGTAGCTGGGATAAAGCTTAGGAGAAAAGCCGGGCGACCAACTTTTTTTAAATCTTCCAAATCTAGGGTTAATCCAGCTTTTAATAAGATAACTATTAAAGCAATTTCTCTCAAATCCGGAGAAATATTTAAAATATCTGAAGAAATTAAATCTAAAGAATATGGACCTAAAATAATCCCGGTTAAAATCATTGCAATTATTCCTGGGATTTTAATACGGTTAAAGATCCCACTTAAGGTAAAACCTATAATCATAATTAATGATAAACTAAATAACATAAATACCTCCTAATAAACAAAAAAACCGATGTCCTGCACTTTGGTTTGCAGAAGTCATCAGCCTTTAAAGCAGTTTTAGCATATGCTAGGGGAGCACTTCATTCCCTTAATGAATATTAACATAATATTTTACAATAATCAATTAGTATTTACTCTTGTTTGTGATATAATATAATTCAATTGTTTTAGGTATATTTAAGTATCAATTTGGAGGAGTAAAAATGAAAGATGTTAACAGTATATTCGAAGTTCTTGGTCCTATAATGATAGGTCCATCTAGCTCTCACACTGCAGGAGCAGCTAGACTAGGGAAAATAGCAAGATATGCAGCTCAAAAAGATATTAAAAAAATCCTAGTATACTTACACGGTTCATTTGCAGAGACTGGCGATGGGCATGGTACTAAAAAAGCAATTGCAGCAGGACTTTTAGGAATGGAACCTTACGATGAAAGGCTTAGAAACTCTCTTAATATAATAAAAGAAAAAGATATAGATATACACTTTGAATCAAAGGAACTAGAAGTTAATCATCCAAACACTGCAATGATAATAATCGAAAAGAAAAATGGAGAAAAAGTTACAGTAACAGGATCTTCTATCGGAGGAGGAGCCGTTACTGTTACAGAAATAAATGGTTTTAATGTTGAATTAAGTGGAGATTATTATACGATTATAACAAAACACATAGATGCAAAAGGGATTATAAGAGATGTGACAGGTATCTTAGCAGAAGAAGGAGTAAATATTGCTAACATGAAGGTAGTAAGAGGTTACGATAAAAAAGAAGCTTCAATGGTTATAGAGACCGATGAAATAGTAGGGGAAAAGGTAGTAGATAAAATCAAAAAAATAAAAAACATGACAGATGTAATATACATACTACCTATTAAGGAGAATGATGATGTATAGAAGCGGAAAAGATATTATAAAATTTTGCAGTGATAAAAATATACCTATATGGAAACTGGCTTTAGAAAGTGAAATTGAGGATACAAACTCATCGGAAAGTGGAGTAATGAAAAAAATGAGAGAAGTCTTAAAGGTTATGAAAAAATCCTCAACTGCTGGTGTTAAAAACAACAGAAAAACCCTAGGTGGAATAATAGGCGGAGAATCTCTTAAGATTAAAAAAAGATTGGAAAGTAAAGATACCCTTTGTGGACCTTTGATTAATAAAGCAATGATGAAAGCTTTCTCTACTTCTCAACACAATGCTTCCATGGGAAAAATTTGTGCAGCTCCTACTGCTGGATCTAGCGGTATAATTCCAGCAGCAGTTTT
>DPPH01000073.1:0-2948 GCA_003539375.1 Clostridiales bacterium | reverse complement strand
CAGTAGGTAAAGTAATAACTGTAAATGCTACTGTATCAGGAGCAGAAGGTGGGTGCCAAGCAGAATGTGGTGCAGCTGCCGCTATGGCATCAGCAGCCATAGTAGAGATGCTTGGTGGAACCCCGGAAATGGCTTTAGATGCGGCATCAATTTCTCTGAAGAATATTATGGGACTAGTGTGCGATCCTATAGCAGGGTTGGTGGAATCTCCGTGTTCTAAAAGAAATGCATCAGGAGTAGTAAATGCGCTAATATCAGCAGAAATGGCTTTGGCTGGTATAAAAAGTGTAATACCTTTTGATGAAGTTGTAGAAGCTATGTATATAATAGGAAAAGATATGCACAGTGATTATAAAGAAACAGCTAAAGGTGGCATTGCAGGAACACCTACAGGTATAAAAATAAAAGAAAATATTAAAAATATCTAAAATACTTTATATATTGTAAAATATTAGGTATAATAACTTATGACAATAAAAGAAAATGGAGGAAATTATGGGTATCAGATCAGATATGGGAATCGACTTAGGTACAGCTACTGTACTTGTATATATTAAAGGAAAAGGTATAGTTCTACAAGAGCCATCAGTAGTTGCTATTGATAGAAATACAGATAAAATACTAGCTGTAGGAGAAGAAGCTAGATCAATGCTTGGAAGAACTCCAGGCAATATAGTAGCAATAAGACCTCTTAAAGATGGGGTTATTTCAGATTTTGACATCACTGAAAAAATGCTTAAATACTTTATTAAAAAGACTATAGGTAAATCTATATTCAAACCAAGAGTAATAGTTTGTGTACCAAGTGGAGTAACAGAAGTAGAAAAAAGAGCCGTACTTGATGCATGTAATCAAGCAGGAGCTAAAAAAACATATTTAATTGAAGAACCAGTAGCAGCGGCTATAGGAGCAGGAGTAGAATTATCAAAACCATCGGGTAATATGATTATCGACATGGGTGGTGGAACCACTGATGTAGCAGTATTGTCTTTAGGTGGAATAGTGGTAAGTAAATCTATAAAAATAGCTGGAGACAAATTTGATGAAGCTATAGCGAGATATATAAGAAAAAAATATAATGTTATGATAGGACTAAGAAGTGCTGAAGATTTGAAAATAAGTATAGGTACAGCATTTCCGGAAGAGGAAGAAAATTTTGTAGAAGTTAGAGGTAGAAACTTAGTTACAGGATTACCAAAGAACTTGACTATATCATCAACAGATATGCTAGAAGCTTTAGAAGAGACGGTTACAACTGTAGCGGATGCAGTTCATGCAGTATTAGAAAAAACACCACCGGAATTATCAGCAGACATTAGTGAAAAAGGAATAATAATGACCGGAGGAGGATGTTTGTTAAAAGGATTAGATAAACTTGTAGCTAAAAGAACTGGAGTACCTGTTTATATAGCTGAGGATCCTGTATCATGTGTTGCAGAAGGTACAGGTAAAGCATTAGAAATGCTGGATGTATATGAAAGCTCACTACTTTCAAGTGACAGTAAAAAGAGTTATAGAGAATAAAGGAAGATATCTTCCTTTATTGTTTTCATAAGGAGGTAAAATGAAGGTAAAAAAAGCAGTAATACCGGCAGCAGGATTAGGAACAAGATTTCTACCATCTACAAAAGCTCAACCTAAAGAAATGCTGAATATATTCGACAAACCTTCTATACAGTATATAGTTGAAGAGGCTGTGGAAGCAGGAATTGAAGATATTTTAATAATATTAGGTAGAAATAAAAAATCAATTGAAGACCACTTTGATAAATCATACGAATTAGAAGATAAATTAAAAAGTAAAGGAAAAAAAGAGCTTTTAGAAGGTGTAGAAAAAATATCTAATTTGGGAAATATTCATTACATTAGACAGAAAGAACCTTTGGGCTTAGGTCATGCAATATACTGTGCAAAAGCTTTTGTAGGAAATGAGCCTTTTGCTGTAATGCTTGGAGACGATATTGTAAAGTCAAAAAAACCATGTATAAAACAACTTATCGAAAAATATGAAGAATACAATAGTACAATAATAGGAGTACAGGAAGTAGAAAAAAGTCAAGTAGATAAATACGGCATAGTTAAAGGTGAAAAAATCAACGAAAGACTTTATAAAGTAGAAGACTTGGTAGAAAAACCGAAAGTAAAAGAAGCGCCTTCAAATATAGCAATATTAGGAAGATACGTTATAAGTCCGGAAATTTTTCCTATACTTCAGCATACAAAACCCGGAGCAGGTAATGAAATTCAACTTACAGATGGATTAAAAGAATTAGCCAGAAGAAGAAATGTTTATTCATACGTTTTTGAAGGCAAAAGATATGATGTTGGAAATAAGTTAGGGTTTTTAGAAGCAACTGTTGAATTTGCATTAGATGATAAAGAATTAGGAAGTACTTTCAAAAAGTATTTAAAAAATCTAATAAAATAAAGGAGTTGGGTATAATGGGGTATAAAGAAAAATATAAAGAGTGGTTGAAAAGCAAGTATATCGATAAGGGGACTAAAAAGGAAATACTTGAACTGAATGATGAAGAGTTGCAGGAAGCCTTCTATACAGATTTGGAATTTGGCACAGGGGGCATGAGAGGTATAATGGGGGTAGGAACAAATAGAGTAAACAAATATACAATAGCAAAAGCTACCCAAGGTTTGGCAGACTTTATCAACAGCAAAAATATAAAATCTCCATCTGCAGCAATTTGCTACGATTGCAGAAACAACTCTAGATATTTTGCTGAAGTTGCTGCTTCAGTTTTAGCTGCAAATAACATTAAAACTTATATCTTTGAAGAGTTGAGACCAACACCAATGCTATCTTATGCCGTGAGATATTTAGAAGCTAATGCAGGGATTATTATTACAGCTAGCCACAATCCTCCTGAATACAATGGTTATAAAGTTTACTGGGATTATGGATGCCAAATGGTTCCTGAAATGTCTGAAGACCT
>DPPH01000151.1 GCA_003539375.1 Clostridiales bacterium | reverse complement strand
ACTTCTATTTCTACAGGCAATCCGTGGGTATCCCACCCAGCTTTTCTTTTTACCTGAAAACCTTCCATAGTCTTGTATCTGCAAACTGAATCTTTTAAAGTTCTAGCTATTACGTGGTGTATCCCCGGGGATCCATTAGCCGTAGGAGGGCCTTCGTAAAAAATAAAACTTTCTTTGTCTTTTCTTGTTTCAACACTTTCGTGTAATATGTCTATGTCCTTCCAGTAGTCTCTGATGTTCTTTTCGTACTGAGAATACGACTCCTTCGATATTTCTTCAAATTTCTTCATTAAATCTCCTCCAAAATATATTAAATTATTCTATGTAAATAAAAAAACGCCCCCAAAAATTGGGACGATAGCAACCGCGGTTCCACCCACATTGCAGTATATTAGTATTACACTGCCTCTCTATAATTAACGCTTATAACGTAGTTGTATACTTAATTTCCACAACTATGCTCCTGGATGATCTTCCCAGTTTAATCCTCGTAGTTTCCACCAACCACTACGTCTCTATAAAAGACTAAAACGGTACTCTTCCATTCACCGCATCTATATATGCATTTTATACTTATACTGCATTATCTTACATTATTATATAGAATTTGTCAATAAATCAACTGTTAAAGAAATGTATTAAGCTATTTTGTGAATATCGGTAGTTCTTCCAAGTAAATAACGTCTTTTTTATAGGTATCTCCTTCTTTTAATACTGCAGCTCGACCTACAATTTCAGCACCAGCTTTTTCTAAGATTTTCTCCATAGAATTAAAGGTGCCTCCAGTGGAAACTACATCATCAAGCAATACTACCTTTTTTCCTTTTATTTTTTCTGCATCTGACCCATTCAGTACAAGCTGTTGTTTTCTTTGAGTAGTAATAGATTTAACATCGTAAACTACAGCATCTTTCATATATGCCTTTCTTTCCTTACGGCAAACTATATAGTCTTTAAATCCTAGTCGTTCTGCTACTATATGAAGTAGTGGAAGTACTTTTGCTTCAGGTCCTACTAAATAATCAAATTCTAATTTCTCCAATTCTTTCTTTAACTCATCAGCACAGTGGCTTGTTAATTCAACATCACCTAGAATGACAAAAGAAGCTATCCATAGTCCTTCCTTTACTTTTACTACTGGTAGTCTTCTCTTCATATCTCTAATATCTATATCGTAGTATTTTTGATTTTTATATTCCACAGCATACTCCTTTCTAACTGCATTTAATATTAAATTGATAATTATCTTTTTATATTATATCATAATCATAAATCATATTTAATAAACAAAGAGGTAATCATGGAAAAACAATTACATAACTTGTATGACAATCTAAACAAAAAATATTTCAATAATACCCTCCCAAAATCATCTGAAATGACAATAGAATGGTCCGGTAGGTTAACTGCTTCTGCAGGTATATGCTATAGAAAGCCTAAAAATTCTATTATTCGATTATCTACTCACTACCATGAAGATTTCCCTGAGGATATTGAAAACACACTGCTTCATGAAATGATTCATCTTAAGGTGAAGGGGCATGGTCCAGAATTCAAAAAAGAAATTAATAGAATTATTTCTTTAGGAGGTAAGGTTAATAGATTCTCAAAAAGAAGAGCTACTGAAAAAAGAATCAACTGGATATATAAATGTAAAATATGCAGCAAAGAATATGAAAGAAACCGTAAAATTTCGAAATTGAGTAGATATCGATGTGGTATTTGCAAGGGTAAGCTTGAAGAGATTAAAGTTTAAGTTTGTAAAGATTTATATTTTTGATATAATGATTTTATAATAAAATTTAAGGAGGAAGTTATATGAATTATAATGAATTTAAAGAACTCGTTGAAAAAAGATACTCTGTTAGGAAATTCGAAGATAGAAAAGTTGAAAAGGAAAAAATACTTGAAGTACTAGATGCTGCAAGATTTGCACCATCAGCACACAATTATCAACCTTGGCATTTTCTAATTTTAACAGAAAAGGATATACTTGAAAAAGTACAAAGCACTTTTAAACCTCAGTGGTTTAAGGCAGCACCGGCTGTAATAGTTGCATTAGCAGATCATGAAAAATCATGGGTAAGAGATGACGGCAAAGACCACAGTGATGTTGATTTAGGTATTATTGTAGACCACTTAACATTAGCTGCTACAGCTAATGGTCTTGGAACCTGCTGGGTTTGTGCATTTGATGCTAAAAAATGCAAAGAATTATTAGAACTTCCTGAAAATGTAGAACCCGTAGCTTTAATACCTATAGGATATCCAAAGTATCCTACTGCTAAAAATAAGATAAGAGAAGACTTAGAAACTATGGTTAGTTGGGAAGAATATAAAAAGTAAATTTAAAATTTATACAGCTCAAGTTGAATCAACTTGAGCTGTTGTATTTTTCCACTTTAAAGCTTTTTTCTCAAGGTCTTTAACAAACTTATCCTTATAGTCGCAGTACCCATTAATATCATTGGGATATTTTTCAGCTGCCTTTGATTTAATTTCAGCATATTTTTCAGCTTCTTTCTTATGTGTTCTAAGGTAATCTCTCACTGCTAGATGTCTATCTATGGCCTCAGTATTATTCAGCTGAAACATGTGAACATGGTGGGTCCTGTCAGCTCCGCCTTTCATAAAAAACCTTCTGCCTTTTATGCCGTATTCTCCCTTAGGTTCATATCTTAAGCTCTTCATTTTCTCATTATATTTATCTATATTTTCAATATTCTTTACCACCGGCATAATATCAATTATAGGTTTTGCTTTAAGTCCAGGAACTGATGTGCTTCCTATGTGATATATTTTAACAATTTCATCTTTAAATATTTCTCTGATTAAATCCGCTTCCTTTTGAAATAATTCTGGCCAGCTTTTATCGTATTCTACTACTTCTACTTTTCTCATAATCATAAACTCCTATTCTTAAAAATCTATAACATTAATTATATTATAATGGGTTTTTTAAAGCAAAAAACACTTATCTGATTATTTTTGATGTTTAAGATAATGATGGTTCTAATAAAAAATCGATAATTGGGTATAAAAATTATAACGACTAGTCATATAAATATTTTACAATTTAGAGGTTGATTAGATGAAAAAAATACTAGAACAATATATTAAGAAAAAACCATTTATATTTATAGACCAACTTGTTTATCGGTTTTCAGATCATAATCTCATAGGCTCAGCAGCTGAGCTTACTTATTTTTTAGTACTCTCAATTTTTCCTTTTTTAATAGCCTTGCTTAATATATTAAATTATGTTTCGTTAACGAAATATGAATATATAATGGATGTAATAAGATATGCCCCTGAAGATATACAGAAAATAATAGAGGCTTTTGTAAATGATTTGAATTTTGGAAGCAATGAGAACCTACTTTCTATTGCAGTCATTGGTGGTATAATAGCTGCCTCTACAGGCTTTAGGGCTATTATAAGAGCTTTAAACAGGGCATACGAGTATGGTGAAAATAGAGGTGTTTTTAAAAAAATAGGACTGAGTATTCTATTTACAGCTATTCTAATTTTTATGATAACTGTTATTTTTATAGGCTTGATCTTTAGTGAACAACTAGGAAAACTCATATTTCAATTATTTAATATTGAAGTCTATTTTCTATTAACCTGGAAATACTTAAGATTATTAATATCCTTTTTATTTATGATTTTTATATTTGCTCTTATTTATAAGTATAGCCCCAACATTAAATCTGGAGATACCCTATCATTAAAATCTACTTTTCCCGGTGCTGTTTTCACATCTTTAAGTTGGATAATTCTATCCCTTATATTCTCTTATTACGTATCCAACTTTGGAAGATATTCAGTTACTTATGGTAGTTTAGGAGGAGTCATTGTATTATTAGTTTGGCTCTTTATTAGTAGTATAGTTATCATACTAGGGGGAGAAATAAATGCAACCTTAAAAAATTTAAAAAATAGAGATTATAAAATAGACTCAGAGAGAAGTTTTGTTTTGAAACATACCGATAAGTTTGAAAATAAAAGAGAGGACAATTAATCCTCTAATTCTCTATTATTGCTTATTCTATTTATTAATCTGAATTTAATTGAAAACTATTTTTAATCTTCTGATGAAAGTTAGTAAATCAATATATTCAATATTAAATTCCTCACAAATATTAGGTATTTTTACATTGTTGGTGAATTGAAAAAGTAAACG
>DPPH01000031.1:3809-7301 GCA_003539375.1 Clostridiales bacterium | reverse complement strand
GAAGACCCAGAAGACCCGGGAGACCCAGAAGATCCAAAAGACCCGGGAGATCCAAAAGACCCAGAAGATCCTGAAGACCCAGAAGACCCGGGAGATTCAGAAAACCCTGAAGATCCTGAAGACCCAGAAGACCCGGGAGATCCTGAAGACCCACAAGACCCACAAGAGGATAGGAGTAAGCCTAAACTATCTATAAGCAAAATAGCTATAGCAGACGAAGTATATGTTGGAGAAGAAGCTAAGTTTACAATAATAGTGACAAATACTGGTAACACAAACCTTTCAGGAGTAAATGTAAAAGATGATATGACAGGACTTGATACTATCATAAATCTTGGAATAGGAGAATCAAAAACCTTTGATGTTTCAGTAGAAGCTGAAGAAAATGGTACTATAATAAACAAAGCAAGTGCCCATGGTGGAGGAGCATCTTATAAACAAGACATAGCAAAAGTAAAGGTTATACCTCTAGAGGTTGTTGAAGATGAAGAAAACCAAGGTTCAAATCCTGGATCAGGAAATGAAAATGATCCTAAAGATGAAGAAGTAGAAATAGAAGGTATAGAAGAAGAAACACCACAAAATATACCTAATACTGAAGAACCAGTGAAAAAACCAGAAACAGAAGAAATTCTTGATGAAACAGTACCATTAGACCTACCTGATACAGGAGTACTACCGGTAGAAATATTCTACGGACTAGGAGCACTAATATCAGGAGCAGGAGTACTAATTTCTAAGAAAAAGTAGTAATGTCATTCAGAGGCTTTAGCCGAAGAATCTTATAGATATCTGGCTAAACTCAACATAACAATACCAAAAACCCTGAGACCAAAAATCTCAGGGTTTTAACCTTCCAACCTTCCAACTTTCAGTTTTCTAACTTTCCACTAACCAACTAACCAACTTTCCACTATCCAACTTTATCCTAATCAATTCCTTAATTTATTTTTATTCACAACCCTTTAAAAATATAGTATAATTTATTTAATTATATCAAAAAAATATGGAGGGTTACATTTATGATATGGAGCTTTACAAAAACTAAAATTTTGTTATTTTCTATAGTACTATCACTATTGACGATACCGATAATCGGATACTCTCTAGAACACTCATATAGTGACATAGAACAACACTGGGCAAAGGCAGAAATAGAAAACTGGACGGAAAAAGAAATTATAAATGGATACAAGGACGGTACCTTTAAACCAAATGATAATATCACAAGAGCGGAATTTATAACTCTTATCAATAAGGTTATAAATATACAAGAAGAGGAAGAAATTTCTTTTGAAGATGTTGATGGCAGCGAGTGGTACTATAAAGATCTAAAAAAAGCTATATATGGAGAATATATAGGAGGATATGAAGATAAAACCTTTAGGGCAAATGATAATATCACAAGACAGGAAGTAGCTGTAATTTTACAAAGTTTAGTTCAGTTACAAGCAAGTGAAGAAAGTGGACTAGAAAAATTCACTGATACTGAAGACATACCTACTTGGAGCAGAGCGGCACTTAACCTTGCTGTTCAAAAAGGGTATCTTACAGGATATGAAGACAAGAGTCTAAAGGCATCTAACTACATTACAAGAGCAGAATCAGTTAAAGTACTAACCAATGTATTTGGTACTATATACAAGGAAGCAGGGATTTACGGACCAGGACTAGACGAAGAAGTACTGGAAGTGAAAGGTAATGTAACTGTTTCGGTAGAAGATGTAAACCTTCAAAACATGATAATTGACGGTGACCTATATTTAGCAGAAGGAATAGGAGAGGGAGATGTAACCTTAGATAACATCACTGTAGCGGGAGACACGATAGTAAAAGGTGGAGGAGAAAATTCTATTATAATAAAGAACTCTTCCCTCAAAAACCTATATGTGATAAAAAAAGGTGGCAGTATTAGAATCCTACTTGAAGATACCTTTGTAATTTTAATAAATACATCATCCCCAAGAACCATAATAAATGGTAATGGAAGTGTAGAAACTATAAATGCAAATGAAGGATCAGATGATTCTATATTTACAGTTCCAAATGCACAAGTATTAGCTTTTGCTCCTGTAAAAGTTAATGAAACAGAAGTAAATTCAGGAGAAGAAGTTGTAATTAACAATACTGGTACAGATATAGTAAGAGTGGAAGAAGAAACGACCACTACAATAACCAGATATTCAGTAAACTATGAAGTGATTGGAACGGTATCTCAAGAGGGAGACAATTTAAGGTACACTCCAAATCCTGGATTTATAGGAACAGACGAGTTTGTATACGAGATAAGTGACAGCAATGGTGGGACTTCAACGGCATTTGTTAGGATTACAGTAAATCCAATATAAGTACAATTAGATAAAAACAACCAAAAACCCTGAGACCAAAAATCTCAGGGTTTTAACTTTCCACTGTCCCACTTTCCACTAACCAACTAACCAACTTTCTCCCTACCTAAATATATTCAACTCAAGCTCCTTATTAAGCTCTTCCATCATCCTCACACCTAAAATAGAATTACCCTTCTCATCAAGCCTAGGAGAAAATACACCGATCCCCATTCGTCTAGGAGCACAGGATACTATACCACCAGAAACTCCCGACTTGCTAGGAAGACCTATCCTTACAGCAAATTCACCAGAGTAGTCGTACATACCGCAGGTCAGCATAAGAGTTTTTATAATCCTAAGATGATCCCCTTTTACACCGCAGGCATCCTTATTAAAAGCTAGAAAATGACCTAAATTAGCTAAATCTATACAGTTTACCTCAAGAGAACAAGCCCTAAAATATAAATCTAAAATCTCTTCAACATTACCAGTTAAAAGCTCCTTTTCCTTAAGCAAATAAGCCAAAGCTCTATTTCTATTGGCACTTTCTCTTTCGGACACATAAACTTCATCATTAAAGGTAATATTACTTCTACCAAAAATACAACTGCTTAGATCTATAATTTTCTTAAGCTTCTCATCATAGGTTTCTCCCTTAATCATGGAAGTTGTTAAAATAGCTCCAGCATTTATAAAAGGATTGTAAGGTTTTATAGCCTGGTTGAAATCCAGATTAGAGATAGCATTAAAACTATCACCAGAAGGTTCAAGACCTACATGATTAAAAACATAATCAAAGCCATTGTCCTTGAGAGCAAGCATTAAAAGCACAATCTTTGACATACTTTGAAAAGTAAACATGCGCTCGGCATCCCCAGAAGTATATACCCCGTGACTGTCTCTTACAGCTATACCTATACCATCTGGCACATTAGCCAGAGCGGGAATGTAAGAAGCTTTCTTTCCTAAAGTAATATTCTCTATATTATTTTGTACAATTTTATCTAAAATTTTATTCATCTATATTAACCTCCACTTTCCAACTTTCTAACTATCGATAAACATTATATCACTTCAAACTATGTCAAACAACCACCTTTCCAAGTTGAAGCCCTAGCCCTAATTACGCAGTAATTATCGGCAGGTCTCATGCAAAGCTTTC
>DPPH01000031.1:0-3586 GCA_003539375.1 Clostridiales bacterium | reverse complement strand
AAGCTTTCCCAAGAGACTGAAAGACGATTGGTTAGAAAGCGTCTGCTTCTAACTATCGATAAACATTATATCACTTCAAACTATGTCAAACAACCACCGTTTCCCTACCGTTCGCCTATCCAACTTTTCACTAACCAACTAACCAACTTTCCAACTTTTCCTCATCTTCTCCACCCCATTAACCTTGGTATTCACCACAGTCCTGTAAGCCAAATCCAGCTCTTTTGCTATATCCTTCATTCCCATATTTTCAAAATAATACATCTTTAGGACTTGAATCTCTCTATCCGTAAGACCACTCAGGGCTTCTTTTAAATTTTCAAACTCACAATCTTTTACAAAATCTCCTTCCACATCTACACTTTCATCTACTAGAGTATCTAAAAGTTCAACCTTACCATCACCTAAATCAATAGTAGAATTCAAAGATACTTCAAACTCTTTAGACTTACCTAGGTTAAGGTACAGATACCTAAGCTGAGCTTTCACATAACCTAAAAAATACACGCCTTTACTTCTATCAAAAGAATCAAGACACTCCAAAACCTTAAGCTTACCTTCGGAAATCAGATCATCTCTATCTGTACCACCATAGTAGTACTTTTTTATGCTGGACTTAATTAGAGGATCCACCATTTCCAGTAGTCTTACCTTACATTCTTCAATACCCTTTAAAGCACCATCCACTACTCTACCAAATTCATCAACTGTATATTTCTTTTTATTCAATTTTTTCTCCCTGTGGGAGAGGGCCCTTCCCTGTTTTTTTCCGGTAGGACAAATCTAACCTAAAAACTTCCAAAAGAAAAAACAGGAAATATTACAAAAAAATTAAGACTTTACCTAAAGTCTCTAAAATCAAAAGAAAGTCCACATATATCTATCAAAGGTGGAAAATAAATAACAAAAACTAATTGAAATCGAACAAATGTTCTGTTAAAATTATAATTGCCCCTGGTGTTGAGAATATAAATGGAGGAAAAGAATGAATAAAAAAATTAAATACGACGAAGTCGTAGCTTTAATACCAAAATACAAAGAAGACATAGGAAACTGTACGGAAATTATCAGAGAAAAAGAAGAAAACTATATTATAGAAAAACCGGTGAATACCTGCCTAAAAAATATAGCAGACCACTACTGTGTAAACCTAAAAGCAAATAGAAAAGTCTACGGAAAAGTTTTGGGCATAAAAAACAAAGTGCCTATTGCCCTATCGGACAAACACGTATTCATATTCTTTAAAGCAAGAAAACCCATAATAAAAAACGATGGTGCTAATGGATATATAGATATCAAACACATAAAAGAAATTTACCAAGAAAACGAAAAAGTATATATTGAACTTCTTGATGGAAGAAAGATAGAAGCTGACCAAGATTTAGAAACCCTGAGGAAAAACCATACCTACGGCAAGATAGTGAAGATGGAACGAAGATAGAATAAAAAGTAGTTGTCATCACAATCTTGTCACTCAGAGCTTTAGCTGTAGCCCTAGCACTATTTGGTAACAAATAGATGCAGGTCTCACGAATAGCTTTCCCAAGAGACTGAAAGTTGATTGGCAAGAAAGCATCTTTGGAAGAGTCTTTAAGATTCCTCGGCAATCTCGGAATGACTGCAGTGAAACAGTAGCATAACAGTAGCAGAACAGTAGTGAAACGATGGCTCAACCATGGTTCAACTACTTTTTAACTACAGTTCAACTACCGCTCAACTATCGTTTCCCTATTGTTTTTATATTGACTCAAATAGCTATAAGTGATAAAGTAAGAAGTGTGGAAAATTTAATTACAAAGCTATTGAGGGGTATATAAATGACAAGGGAAGAAAGATATTTAGAAGAAGAAATTGATATAAGACAGTTATTTCATATTTTAAGAAAAAGGCTTGGATGGATAATATCTATTACTCTAGCCTTTCTTATTATAAGTGCCTTAATCAGTTTCTTTATTTTAACACCAATTTACCAATCATCTACTGCATTAATGGTAAACAAAACTTTTTCTGAAAGTGAAATGCTAAACCAGATACAATTAAGTGATATTAATGTAAATATAAGATTAGCAGAAACTTACAGCGAGATCATAAAAAGTCGAAGAGTAGCCTCTAGAGTAATTGATGAGATGAATTTAGACATCTCATACGAAGGACTTAGGAATATTACGGAGGTATCATTAGTTAGAGATACAGAATTTATCAATATAAAAGTTCAAAATCCAAATCCGGAACAGGCAAGAGATATTGCTAATAAGTTAGCTGAAGTATTTCAAGAAGAAGTAGTAGAAATAATGAATGTAGACAATGTTAAAATTTTAGACAAAGCTGTAACACCAACAAGTCCTATCAAACCTAATAAAATGATGAATATTGCTATAGCTGGGGTACTGGGACTTATGCTCAGCGTAGGACTGGTGTTTTTAATAGAATTCCTAGATAAAACCATTAAAACACCGGAAGACATAGAAAGATACTTAAATCTCAGTATAATCGGAGCAATACCTCATAATGAAAAAGCAGAAAAAAGAAAAGTAGTAACTTTTGAAGACCCAAAATCACCTGTAGCTGAGGCATATAGAAGTTTAAGAACAAATCTAAAATTTGCATCACTAGATAAAGAAATAAAATCCATAGTAGTTACAAGTACAATAGCAGGGGAAGGTAAAAGTTTGACAACTAGCAACCTTGCAACAGCTATTGCCCAGACAGGTAATAAAGTACTTTTAGTAGATACTGACTTTAGGAAACCATCTATTCACAAAATAGCTAGAAAGCCAAATGCTGATGGGTTAGCAGATGTCCTTATAAATAAAAGCGATTATAGAAGCAGCGTTAAACAATCTAGAACAAAAAATCTAGACCTTATGTTTTCGGGACTTATACCACCAAATCCATCAGAATTACTTGGATCAAAAAGCATGCTCGAATTCATAGAAAAAGTTAAAGAAGAATACGACTATGTAATATTTGATACACCTCCTGTAGCACTAGTTACAGATGCAGCAATCCTAGCCAATGAAGTAGATGGGGTAATTCTCGTAACATCTTTTGGTATGGTAGATTACCAGATTGCCAAAAGAGCAGTAGAGCTACTAAAAAATGCAAATGCAAATATACTAGGATCAGTATTAAACAAAATACCTATGGGAAGAGGAGGATATTCCTACTACAAGTATTATTCTTCCTATTACGGAGAATACGAGAAAACCTCAAGGAAAAAGAGGAAAAAAAGAAGTGATGTAATTGATTGATATACATAATCATATAATATGGGATGTGGACGATGGTGCTAAATCTTTAGAAGAATCCATCGAAATGGCAAAAATAGCAGAAGAAGATGGAATCCATAAAATAATTGCAACGCCTCATTACATGGAGGATTCTTACTGTGCAAAAAAAGAGGAAATTCAATTTAAAATAAATGTTTTAAATGAAAGCATAAAAAAAGAAAAAATAAATATAGAAATCCTAGAAGGACATGAAGTCTTTCTAACAGTTGATATAATAGATAAAATCCAAGAAAATGAAGTTATGACCTTAAACAATTCAAAATATATATTAATCCTGAATTATTCATGAACTCAAA
>DPPH01000164.1:2312-2586 GCA_003539375.1 Clostridiales bacterium | reverse complement strand
CTGAAAAAGAAGTTTCAAGAGAGAAAAACTCATAAATATGTAAAATGTAAAAAATGCGGTACAAATCTTAGGTTCCCTAAAAAAGATGTGACTATGATAGTAAGATGTCCAAAATGCGGGAGTAGATATAAAGTATAAAAGAAAAAGGCTAGGAATATTGTATTAACAATATCCTAACCTTTATTTTTTATTTAAACTAAAATGCTGGTACTACTCCACCTTCATAATTCTCTTCAATAAAGTTTTTAACTTCTTCAGATTGTAAGGCTTCGAT
>DPPH01000164.1:555-2042 GCA_003539375.1 Clostridiales bacterium | reverse complement strand
TTAGCATAAGGAGAATCTTTTCCTTCTATGATTACACCGTCTGTAGTAGGATTTAAGCCTGCTTGAAGAGCAAAGTTTCCGTTAATAACCGCTCCGTCTACTTCCTCTAAAACTCTCGGTAATGCTGCTGCTTCTAGAGCTGTAATTTTAAGATTTTTAGGATTTTCTGCTATGTCGTTTTCAGTAGCTTCTAATCCTGCTCCTTCCTTTAGGGTAAGTAGTCCATTGTTTTCTAGTAATATCAGAGCCCTACCACCATTAACAGTATCGTTTGGTATAGCTATTTCAGCTCCATCAGGAATATCATCTAATGAACTTCCCTCATTTAGATATAAAGCCATTGGTTCTACGTGGACTGTACCGATAGTAGCTAATTCTAATCCTTCAGATTCAGCAAAATCATCTAAATAAGGTTGGTGCTGGAAAAAGTTGGCATCTAACTCACCATCAGCCAAGGCTAAATTTGGTTTAACATAGTCTGTGAATTCTATTATTTCTACTGAAATTCCTTCTGCTTCTAAATCGTCTACTATTAAATTTACAAGTTTACTGTGAGGTTCCGGTGTTACACCTATTCTAATAAGATTGTTTTCTCCTGAATCTCCTGAACATGCTGATAATACTGATATTGATAAAACTATTATTAAGGTTAATGCTGTTAATTTTTTCATTTTATTTTCCTCCGAATTTTATTTTTTATTTTTTATTTATTTTTGCGGATAATGTATTTCCAAAATATTGTATTGATTGTACCATTATGATAATAACTATAACCGAGACAATTAATACCTCTGTATCAAAACGATAGTAACCGTATCTTATGGCTAAATCTCCTAGCCCTCCGCCACCTATAGCTCCTGCCATAGCAGAATACCCTATTATATTTATAATAGTTAGGGTTATTCCTAGTACGATGGAAGGCATGGCTTCGGGAATAAGTACCTTTGTAATTATTTGGGGAATAGTCGCACCCATGGAAAGGCTTAGTTCAATTACACCTTTATCGACTTCCTTTATGCTGGTCTCTATGATTCTCGCTACAAAGGGAGCGGCAGCTACTGATAGTGGTACTATAGTTGCTGTAGTACCTATGGATTTTCCTACTATAAGAGTAGATAAAGGGAAAATTACTATCATTAATATTAGAAAAGGAAAAGACCTTAAAATATTAATTATGCTGTTGAGAATTTGATTAAATTTTGGTTTTTCCCAAATATTTCCTTTTTCAGTTACTACCAGGAGTATTCCTAAGGGAAATCCAAGTATAAGTGAAAAAATTGTAGAGAAAGCTACCATATATAAAGTTTCAATTAAGGATGGTATAACTAAATCAGCCATTATATCACCTCCACATTTACATCTTGATTTTTAAAATACTTTAATGATTTATCAATTTCTTCAGAATCACCGGTAAGTTCTACAATTAAATGACCAACGCTGCTGGTCTGAAGTTTATCTATATTTCCCGATAAGATATTTATATTTAT
>DPPH01000164.1:0-263 GCA_003539375.1 Clostridiales bacterium | reverse complement strand
CCTTTGAAATCATCGGGATTTATTATTTCTTCTTCTACATTTGTATGCATTGAGTTTATAAATTTATGTGCCGTCTTAGTTTTAGGCTCTCTGAATAAATTTTCCACAGTGTTTATCTCAATAATTTCTCCATCTTCCATAATTGCGGCTCTGTCGCATACTTCTTTTACTACTTCCATTTGATGGGTTATCATTACAATGGTTATTCCCATTTCTTTTCTAATCCTATTTAACAGTGAAAGTATCGATTTAGTAGTTTGAGG
>DPPH01000052.1:68074-69018 GCA_003539375.1 Clostridiales bacterium | reverse complement strand
CATGCTATGCATCCTACATCGCATATATCTTTAACTGTTTTACCAAAATCTTGGTTTTTACAATCAACTACTACTTCTTGCTTGTAAGGTACCCATTCTATCACATCTTTTGGACAAGCCTCTAAGCATAATCCACAAGCTGTACATTTTTCAGGGTCAATAACTGCAATTCCATTTTCAATTTTTATCGCATCAAAGTTACATACTTCTAAACAAGTTCCATATCCAAGACATCCTTTATCACAAGCCTTATCTCCACCTTGGACCATTGATGCTGCCTTACAGTCTTTAATACCTTTATATTCAAATTTCTTCTTTGATATTGAATCGCATCCGGCACATAATACTCTAGCTACTTTTTTACCTCCGGAATCATCTCCGGCTTCTACTCCTAATATTTCACTTACTTTTGCTGTAGTTTCTGCTCCACCTACAGGACATGAATTTGCAGGCACCTTCCCTTCAGCTATGGCTTTTGCCAAAGCATCACATCCGGGATAACCACATGCACCGCAGTTTGCTCCTGGAAGTGCATCTTTGATTTGTGTAATTTTAGGATCTACTTCCACATGGAAAACCTTCGAAGCAACTGCTAGTAAAATTCCAAAGGCTAATCCTAATCCACCTAATGTTAGTATTGCATTAAATATACTGTTCAATTATCGCACCTCCTATATTGATAAGCTTGAAAAACCTAAGAAAGCTATAGACATTAACCCAGCAGTAATTAATGCTATTGGAAATCCCTTTAAGCTTTCAGGTACATCAGCTAGTTCTAATCTTTCTCTTATACCTGCAAACAGCACTATCGCAAGAGTAAATCCTATGGCTGCTCCTAATGAATTAACTATAGTTTCCATTAAGTTAAACTCATTCTGGATGTTTAGGATTGCTAATCCAAGTACCGCACAGTTTGTAGTTATTAGGGGTAAGTATACTCCTAA
>DPPH01000052.1:57429-67798 GCA_003539375.1 Clostridiales bacterium | reverse complement strand
ACTAATGAAGCGATTATTAAAATAAAAGCTATTGTTTGCAAATATTGTAATCCAAAATTATCTAAAATTGTAACCTGTACTAAATAAGTCATTATAGAAGCTAGGGTCATAACGAATGTAACAGCTACTCCCATACCTAAGGCAGTTTCTACCTTTTTAGAAACCCCTAAAAAAGGACAAATACCTAGGAATTTAGCTAATACAAAGTTATTAACAAGTACTGCTCCTATGAATATACTAAAATAATTCATCTTTTATCCTCCTTTTAAGCTGCTTTTTTTCTGGAAATGAAATTAACCAAACCAATTAAAAATCCTAAAGCCAAAAATGCTCCCGGCGGTAGAATCATTATCAGAGCTGGTTCAAAAGATCCACCTAAAATAGTAGCTCCAAATAAACTTCCACTTCCTAATAATTCTCTAACCATTCCTAATACTGTAAGAGCTAAAGTAAATCCTATACCCATTCCAATTGCATCGAAGATAGATGGTACTACACTATTTTTTGAAGCGTAAGATTCAGCTCTACCAAGTATTAAACAGTTAACAACTATCAAAGGAATAAATAACCCTAATGATTTATATAATTCTAATGCATATGCATGCATAAACATATCTATTAATGTAACGAATGTTGCAATTACTACTATAAAAACTGGAATTCTAATTTTATTAGGTATAAGCTTTCTTAAAGATGCTATTACTATATTAGATCCAATTAAAACCGTTGTAGTAGCTAATCCCATTCCCAAGCCATTTAATGCAGATGTTGTAACAGCAAGAGTTGGACACATTCCTAGAAGTTGAACAAATATAGGGTTTTCTTTTATTATTCCGTTTTTTAAATTTTTAACTATGTTCATCATAAACCCTCCTATTTTATATATTCTTCAAAGATACTTAAGGCATTGTTTACAGCACTAGTATAAGAATTTGAAGAAAAAGTTGCTCCAGCCACAGCTTGAATTTGATTATCCTCACTTACTCCGGATTTAACTACTTCTATATTCATGTCTGTTGTTTTGCCAAGATACTGATCCTTGAATTCCTGATTTTGAACATTTGTACCTAGTCCAGGAGTTTCAGCCATTGAAAGCACTTTTGTTCCTACTACTTCTCCATCGGGAGAAATACCTACAAAGAGCTCCATATCTCCACCATAACCTGCAACTGTACTCAATGTTCTTATTCCGTATCCAACAGTATTTCCATTTTCATCTACTGCTTTTTTACCATCAATAAATTTATCGTTTTCAGATTTTATCTCTTCTACTAAACCTTCTTCTATATTTACAAATTTAGCAGATCCAGGTACTACAGCCATTGCTACTTCAGGACCGGAACTTGCTGCTTCTTCAGCTTCAACTATTAAATCTGCTGTCACTGTATTAGAAAAAGCCAGCAATCCTCCAGCAATTGAAGTAATAATTAAAAGTACTATGCCTAATTTAACAATTTCATTCTGCATCATTTTTTAGCACCTCCAAATACTCTTGGTTGTGTATATTTCTCTATGATAGGTGTAGCTACATTCATAAGTAGAATCGAATAGGAAACACCTTCTGGAGTTGCCCCAAAAATCCTTATTAACATAGTAAGCACACCAGCTCCTATACCAAATATAATCTTACCTTTCGGTGTTACAGGACTGGATGCATAATCTGTAGCCATAAAAATAGCTCCCAATAGTAGTCCTCCACCAAAAACATGATATCCTACTAATAATAAACTACCTTCATATATATATGCTATTACAGCAACTGTTCCTATATAAGATACTGGTATCTTCCAAGATATAACTCCTCTGTAGAGTAAGTATATACCACCAATTATCAACAGAATCGCTGATGTTTCACCAATACAACCAGGTACTCTACCAAATATTACATCAGATAAAGGTTGTAATGTGCCCTCTGCTCCCTTTACAATTTGTAAAGGTGTTGCAGCTGATACAGCATCAACTCCCGCTGGATTTTCCCATCCAAGCATTTTTGTTGGCCAGGATGCTAGTAGCATAGCCCTTCCAGCTAAAGCTGGATTTATAAAGTTATGACCTATCCCACCAAAAACTTGTTTTGCAACAGCTATGGCAAATACAGAACCTATTAAAGGTATCCACCAAGGTGCAGATGGTGGCAAGTTAAATGCTAATAATATTCCTGTTACTACTGCACTTAAGTCTTTTATCGTTACTTCCTTTTTTAATAATTTTTGAATTATTGCTTCAGTTGCTACTGCTGAAATTACCGCTATACTTGTCAACTTTATTGAGTCGAAGCCAAAGTAGTATATACTGGCAATAACTGCAGGAAGAAGAGCAATAATTACATCCAGCATGACCTTTGTAGTATTATCTTTAGATCTTATATGCGGTGATGATGTGGCTAGAACCTTATTTTCCATATTATCTCCTCCCTTTAGTTTTTCTTTCTTTTAGCAATTATTTCCTGCTTTGCTACTCTTATAGCATCAACAAGAGGTCGTTTTGAAGGGCATATAAAAGAACATGAACCGCATTCAATACAATCCATAGCATTATATGCTTCAGCTTCTTCAAATCTTCTCAATAAAGAATTTCTGCTTATCATTAGTGGTTGTAGACCACTTGGACATATATCAACACACTTACCACATCTTATACAATTAGATGGTTCAGGTTTCTGTGCATCTAATTCATTCAGAACTAATATTCCTGAAGTTCCTTTAATTACCGGAACTTGGTCTGTAAACTGTGATATACCCATCATTGGTCCACCATTGATAAGTTTACCTAAATCTTCTGTATAACCACCACACTGGTTAATTACATCTTCAAATTTTGTACCAATTTTGACAAGTAAATTTTTAGGTTCTTTTACAGCACTTCCTGTTATTGTAACTACTCTCTGGACTACGGGCATTCCTGTAGTGATAGCATCAGATAAGGCTGAAACCGTTCCGATGTTTTGTACAACAGCACCTACATCCATTGGTAGTCCTCCTGATGGAACCTCTCTTTTTGTAACAGCATAAATTAAACTTTTTTCTCCACCTTGTGGATATTTAGTTTGAAGTTCTGCTATTTCAAGGTTTTCCTCATTCTTTACAGCTTCTTTCATAGATTTAATAGCATCAGGCTTGTTTTTTTCTATTCCTATTACTCCTCTTGTAACACCTAAAGCTTTCATAACTGCTTTAGTACCTAATACTACTTTATCAGGATGCTCCAGCATCATTCTATGGTCTGATGTCAAGTATGGCTCACATTCGGCACCGTTAATAATTACTATGTCAATCTTTTTCTCTTTCGGAGGACTTAATTTAACATGAGTTGGAAAACCTGCTCCTCCCATTCCTGTAAGTCCTGCTTCTCTAACAATTTTTAGTATCTCATCCTTTTCAAGAGATTCTAAATCTCCTTTTGGCTGCACTTCTTCAGATATTTCCTGTTTACCGTCACTTTTTATAACAACACTTGTTACTTTTGCTCCTGTAGGAGTATTGTGTTTTGTGATTTTAGTAACTATACCAGAAACACTTGAGTGAATAGGAGCTGATACAAAAGCTTTAGTATCTCCTATCTTTTGTCCTACCTTAACCATATCTCCTACTTTTACAGTCGGCTCACATGGTGCTCCAATATGCTGATGAAGGGGAATTATTACTTCCTCCGGTAAAAAAGCCTCTTCAATTGGACTTTTTTCCGTTTGCTCTTTAAAGTGAGGTGGATGTATGCCTCCTCTAAAAGTTAACCCTTTACTACTCATTGATTATCACCTCTAACTAATTAATATGTTTATTGTATACATTATTAACTCATACATTATAACACAAGGTAAATGATTTTAACATAAGTTTTTCTTATTTAAAATCGTTTATATTTTATCAATGTTTTCCTTTATATAGTCTTTTATCCACATCAAGACTTTTGGACTTCTAATGCTAAGGTCTTCAAGAATTTCCTTAACTTCATTAGTATCAAATACAAACCTTTTCCCATTTACATCATGTATGTATATTAAATCAAAATTTTGATGAAAATTCAATATAGTTGATATACTTTCTTCAATTTTTCCTAATGGTGCTCTATCTATATGGTTTAATTTGAATTCTGCTGTTACTTCAGTACCGATATTTTCTTCAGATTGTATTTTTAGAAAACCATCACATTGTTCAGCTGCTAATTTTAAAAAAGGTAATCCTAGACCTACATTTCTTACCTTTCTAGATGTGAAGAAGGGGTTTGTAACTTTTTCTACAGTTTCTTTACTCATACCTTTTCCGTTATCTTTAATATTAATCCTTAAGTAATTTTTTTTAGTATCAGCTTTCACTTCTATTTCTATTAAATTTGCACCAGCATCTATTGAATTAGTAACTATATCAAGTATATGTAGCGATAATTCTTTCATAAAACCTCCTAAATAAAAAAAGGATATTCCAATCCTTATTATAAAAATAAATCTTCAATATCCTCTAGTTCTAAATAATTTGTTCTCTCTGATATTTCTACTAAATTATGAGCATCGGAATTCCTTATTATTTTATATTTATTTTTTAGTTTTTTCAACAGCTCGTCGCTTATTTTACCTGTAACTTCTATATAATCAAAATTATTTTCTTCGGGAATAAATCCTAATACTCCTATAATTCCATTTGCTTTTCTTTCAACATGAGAAGGAATAACTATACCCTCATGCTTCTTAACTAAAATTATTACTTCATTTATGCTTATATTAGACGCATTGGTAAGAAGTATCTCTTCCTTTCCAAGAACCATGTCATTTTCATCGTATATTACTTGTTCACCAAAAATTTCTTCTTTATTTTTAATTTTAGGTAGTTTTTTGTAAATCTTTCTAGAAAAGGATTTACAGTTTTTATAACTTTTAAAATAGCACAGAAGGTGAACCTCTTCTTTAGTATTAACCTCAATCCCTGGTATAACTTTTAAATTGCGAGCCTTGGCTACCTTTTCAACAGCTGGAAAATTACAGCAAGTGTTGTGGTCTGTAACGGAAATCACATCTAATTTTTTAATATAAGCCATGTTGACTATATTATTTGGTGTCATGTCTTTATGGCCACAGGGAGATAAGTTTGAGTGTATGTGTAAATCGTAGTAGTATTTCATGTAATCAACTTCTTATTAAATATTAGTTTTCAAGTTTGCATATTTCACAAGCTACCTCATAAGCAGACTTATCTGTTGTTAAAATTGGAATTCCAAGTTCATTTGCCTTTTCCACCGTATCTTCGTCCACATCCATATTTTCTACAACCAAAATTGCAGAAATATCTATTAAGTCTGCCACCGCTACTATGTTAAGATGGGTTTGTATAGTAATCCAAATGCTATTTTCTTTTGCATTTGACATTACAACACTCAGCAAATCTCCTATATAAACATTATCAAACGTTATATCATTATTAACTTGAGTTTCTACATCCAAATTTAATTCTTTTATTAAATTAGTTATATTCATTATTACTTCTCCTCTAATTTAAGTATTACACAATCATCTATTGTTTTTTTGCCATCTTCAATATCCTCGGCTAATGCCTTGCATGTAGGTGCACCACAGGAACCGCAATCTAATTTTGGTAGTTTTTCATAAACTACTTCTATCCTGTCCATTTTTTCAATAGCTTCTTTAATATTAGGTTTTTTTTCTTCTATCTCTTTATATATTTCAATATCAAAATAACCATCTTTATTTAGTTCTTCAAATTTCTCTGTAAATTCATTTTTAAGTTTGTCTTCTTTTAGAGTCTTAAGTATGTGTTTAATGTTACTGTTGGCAACAAAAGGATTTTCAAAATTATAAGTTCCACCTACACATCCTCCATTACAGGATAAAATTTCTAAATAGTCAATGTGATCCAACTTTCCTAATTCTAGTTCTTCTAAAACATCAATTACATTTTCTAGACCGGAAACAGCAATGCTATTTTCGAAATCACAAGCATCGGTTTGTCCTCCTGAAATTGACCACTTCAATCCTGTTAAAGATGGATTTGAATAACACATATTATCATGCATTTTTAATTCTCTTACCATATCTCCGTATATTTCCTTTAGAGATATCACTTTATTTATATAAGACTTATCCTTGCCTATAGGTTCTTTAACACTTAGGGTTTTAGCAGGACAAGGTGATATATAAAATACTCCTATATCTTCTTTTTTCAAATTTTTATCTATGCTTCGGGCTTTATCAATAGCTAATCTAGCAGCTATTTCCATTGGTGCTTCTACTTCTATTATGTTATCTAATAACCCTGGATACTTTATTTTTATTAACCTAACCATAGCGGGACAGTTGGAAGAAATTTTAGGTTTAATATTTTTATCGGCATTCACTTTAACTCTTATAGCTCTGGTTACTAATTCTGCTGCCCAACTTTCATCGTATACATAATCAAAACCAAGGCCAATTAGAGCATTGTGGATTTTGCATATTTCTGTACCTAAAGCAAACTGCCCATATACAGTAGTTGAGGGAATTGCTATATTATATTTATAATTTTGCAAATCTTCTATTTTATCTGTAATTGATGTATATGCATTGTAGGGACATACTCTTATACATTCGCCACAATTTATACATTTATCGTCATCTATAACTGCTTTCCCATTCACAATTCTTATTGCTTCTGTAGGACACTTTCTCATACAGTTAGTACAACCTTTACATTTGTCCTTTTCTAAATAAAAAGTACGCTTCATCTTCTCCTCCTACTCCAAGTAAATTGTAGATTCGATTTTCGTTCCATTTTCACTAGATGTAATTTTAAAATCATCGGAACAGTTATTTATATTAGGTAAGCCCATTCCCGCCCCAAAACCTAACTCTCTTACTTCACTTGGAGCTGTTGAATATCCTTCTGTCATAGCTAATTCTACATCATCTATACCTGGTCCAATATCCCTAATATTGAGGGTTATTTTGTCTTCATATATTTCTAACTCTATTCCTCCACCTTCAGAATGAATTATGATATTCATTTCTCCCTCATAAGAAATGACTGCAAGTTTTCTGATTATTTTATTTGTAAAGCCTATTTTTTTTAAATTTTTTTTGATTTCGCTTGAAACCTTCCCAGCATTTACAAAATCATTTTTGTTTATCCTATAACTATAACTCTTGATTTTTTTCATTACTTAATCCTTTAATCCCTTTTGAGTAAAGTATACCACATGCATTGTACATATTGTAATTTGTTGTCATAAGTACTATATTATTGTCTTTTGCCATGGATATAGTTTCTTCATTTGGGATTTTTCCTCTAACTAATAGTACCGCTTCAATATCAAGCATTTCTGCTGTTCTTATAACTTGAGGGTTATTTAAGCCAGAAACAAGGATAGACCTATCTTCAAAAAATTCTGTTGTTAGTACATCACTCATAAGATCGGAAGCAAAAACCCCCTGTATCTGGTTCTCTATTAATTCTTCTCCAGTATATATCTTTGCCTTTAAAATATCTTTAATATCTTTGATTTTCATGAAATCCTCCATAAACTTTATTAAATCTAATATACCAGATTGTTAATTATTTGTCAATTTAGGCCGATATTTTAATTTCCTTAAGTTTTGTTACGATATTAAAATATTTAGTTAACGCTTTTGTAAAACAATTTCGTTTAAATACTTAGCTAATATTATATAATAAATAGTGTAAAATAAAAACAAAAAGAGGTGTTTATATGGAATTTACAGAAAAATTAGAAAATTATGCAGAAATAATTCTAAAAAAAGGAATAAATGTCCAAGAAAATGAAAAAATTGAAATTAGATCATCTATCGATGATGCAGAATTTGCTAGACTTTTAATGAAAAAAGCTTTCGATTTAGGAGCAGAAAACGTATATATTAAGTGGATCGACTTTTACAGTGATAAAATAAAGTTTAACAATGCTCCAAAAAAAGTTTTTGAAAGTGTTCCCGACTGGGAGATAAAAAGATACAAAGAGTATATAGAAGAAGGATGGTCGGTTATTAGTCTATCTGCACCAGACCCTGAAGTCTTTAAAGATGTGGATAGCAAGCTTTTGGGACAATGGTCTAAAGTAAAATCTAAGGCCTTGGAGTTTTTCCAGAAAAAACTATCTTCCTTTGATAACAAATGGACTATTGCTTTAGCTGCTTCAAAGCCCTGGGCTAAAAAAATCTTCCCTAAACTAAATGAAGAAGATGCATATAATAAACTTTGGGATTATATTTTTAAATGTACACGAGTTGATAAAGAAAACTATCAAGAACTTTGGAATAATCATGTTAGTAATTTGAAGAACAAGTACAATTACCTTACTGATAAAGGTTTTGTTAAATTTATTTATGAAGGTCCCGGGACTAATTTTGAGATTGGAATGATAGAAAAAGGAAAATGGTTTGGTGCTGTCACTAAAGGGCCAAACAATGTTGATGTTATGCCAAATATTCCTACGGAAGAAATTTGTACTTCTCCAAATAAATACATGACTAATGGAAGAGTACAAGCTACTATGCCTTTAGTTTATAACGGAAACGTAATAGAAGATTTATGGTTTGAGTTTAAAGATGGTAAAGTAATAGACTTCGGAGCTTCTAAAGGTGGAGACCTTATGGAAACTTTCCTGGATACAGATGAAGGTGCCAAATATTTAGGAGAAGTAGCACTTGTACCAGTAAACACTCCAATATATCAGTTAGATACTCTATTTTTTAATACCTTATACGACGAAAATGCATCCTGTCACTTAGCATTAGGTGATGCTTTACCTATGTGTTTAGAGGGAGGCACTTCCGGATTAAGTGAGGAAGAAAAAGATAGTATCGGATTTAATGAAAGTACTGTTCATCTAGATTTTATGATCGGTTCTGAATATTTGAATATAATAGGTGTGTTACCTAACGGAGATAAAGAATATATATTTAAAAATGGAAAATGGGCATAAAAATGGTGCAAGTGGAGGGATTCGAACCCTCACGGTATTTCTACCACAGACCCCTCAAGCCTGCGTGTCTGCCTATTCCACCACACTTGCACAACTAAGGTATGGTTTAACCATACCTTTTTTTATTCTAACAATTTTTTATTATATTTAATTTCATAATCATTGTAAAGACTATTTTATTTTTTTAATATTATCATTTTCAACGATTCCAGGTAATCTACCCCTTTTAGCTATAGGTTCACCATTTACTTCTTTTATATCCATAGTCATATCTATAGCTCTAGCTCCAGATATATAGCTTCCTACACCAAAACTATCTGCACCTGCTGCCTTTAATTCTCTTATCCTTTCAGGAGTTAATCCACCGGACACAAATATCTTTACCCATTCGTAACCTTTCATATCTAAGTGGTGTCTAACTTCTTTTACAAGTTCTGGACTTACTCCACCTCTTTCACTTGGAGTATCTAATCTTATAGCATACAAATTTTCTCCTAATGCTTCTGCAACCCTTAATGATTCTTCAACTTCATCTTTGAATGTATCTACTAAGATAATTCTCTTATGATTTTCAGGGGAAATTTCATTGTATGCCTTTGCAACTTTTACAGTATCTCCCGCTATTATAAAGGATGCATGAGGTAAGGTACCAGTTGGTTCAATTCCCAATCTTTTTGCAGCTAAAACATTGCTTACAGATGATGCTCCCCCTATGTATGCTGCCCTTTCCATTACTGTAGATACTGAGGGGTGAAGATGCCTTGTTCCGAAAACTACAAAATCACTTCCATCGCAGGCCTTTTTAACTTCATCGGCAGCTGTAGCCCATCCTGATGGGCTGGCTAGACACCCTAAAATAACTGATTCATAAATAGCAAATTCATTATACTTGCCTTTTATCCTAACTAGAGTATCTTTAGGTTTAAATCTTTCACCTTCATCTAAAGCCCATAGTTCAATATCTTTATCTTTTAAAATTTCCTTTACTTCTTCAATCCCTACAAAAATTCCTTCTTTTCTCGCAAAAATTTCAGCAGTTACTTCAGTTTCATCTAATTCCATATGCTTTAATATGTCTAACGTTCTTACAAAATAAACATCTGTAGTCAAACCTCTTAAAATATCTTCGTGATTTGCCGAAACAAGTTTTTTTTCTAATTCACTGACTTTTATATCTTTAATGTCCTCTAAGCTTTTAATACTTTCCATTTTACTTCCTCCTGAGTCTGTATATAGTACAGTATTATAACATTCTTTTAAAATATTTTCTATTTTAAATGTTTGTTAAAAAACTGACTATTTTTTCTTTCAAATCTTGTAAACTTCCGTTATTCTCTATTATTATATCAGCATACATTTCTTTTTCTTCATCCTTCATCTGCTTGCTTATAACTCTTTCGGCTTCATCCCAACTAATACCATCTCTTTTCATAATCCTACTAACTCTAGT
>DPPH01000052.1:51858-57152 GCA_003539375.1 Clostridiales bacterium | reverse complement strand
AACTTATCTTTTTCTTCTATCATGAGAGGTATGTCTAGAAATATTATATCATCTTCATTTTGATTACATCTTTTTATCAATTCTTTAACTACATACTTATGAACAATTCTATTTAGCTTTTTTATCTTTTTATCATCATTAAAAACAATATTTCCCAGTTTTTTTCTATTTATTGAGTCTTCGCCGGCTACTTCCCTACCAAATTCTTTTATAATTAAATTATATACTTCAGAATTTTTACTATAAAGCTTATGAACTATTTTATCCGATTCTACGACTTCATAACCCCTATCTTTTAATATCTTACCCACAGTAGATTTTCCTGAGGCTATTCCTCCTGTCAGTACAATAATTTTTTTATTTTGCTTCATACCAACTTCCTCCTGTATTCATATCTACAGCAAGGTTAATTTTTAATTTTGCAGCATTTTCCATTTCTTCCTTTAGAATATTCTTGACATTCTCCAGTTCAGGCTTGTAAACTTCTAAAATTAGTTCATCATGAACCTGTAAAATTAATCTAGATTTTAGTTTTTCATCATCAAGTCTTTCAAATACATTTATCATGGCCTTTTTGATTATATCTGCTGCTGTTCCTTGTATCGGTGTATTTAAAGCTAATCTTTCTCCGAAGGATCTCACATTATAGTTTCTGGATTTTAATTCCGGTAAATCTCTTCTTCTCCCAAAGACAGTTTCTACATATCCCTCTTTTTTTCCTTTTTTAATTATGTCTTTCATGTACTTATTTATATTAGAATAATAATCAAGGTAATTATCTATGTACTCCTTGGCTTCTTTTCTGGATATACCCAAATCTCTGCTTAATCCATAGTCACTAATCCCATATACGATACCAAAATTTACTGCTTTTGCCCTGCTTCTCATCAAGGAAGTTACTTCTTCCATTGGAACCCTGAATACTTCAGATGCCGTTTTTGTATGTATATCCTCTCCTGCCTCAAAAGCTTCTATTAATTTTGTTTCATTTGCTACATGAGCAAGTACCCTTAATTCGATTTGAGAATAATCCGCATCAAGTAGTATGTATTCATTATTTTCCGGTACAAAAACTTTCCTTAGTTCTCTACCTTCTTCAGTTCTGACAGGTATATTTTGCAAGTTTGGCTCTGTGCTTGAAATTCTCCCCGTTGATGTTATTGTTTGCTTAAAGCTTGAGTGTACTCTACCATCATTTTCATCAATAAGTTTTAGAAATCCCTCTACATAGGTAGAGTTAAGTTTTGATAGCTGTCTATAATCAATTATTTTATCTATTATAGGGTGTTTTGATTTTAGCTTTTCAAGCACCTCCGCATCAGTTGAATATCCGGTTTTTGTTTTCTTAACAACCGGAAGATCCATTTTTTCAAATAAAATTTCACCTAGCTGTTTAGGGGAATTTAGATTGAATTCTTCTCCTGCAAAATCTTGAATGATCTCTTCAAGAATTTCTAACTTTTTCTTTAACTTGTTTCCTATATTATTTAATTCTTCCTTATCTATTTTAAATCCCAAAACTTCCATCGATGCCATAACTTTAACTAGTGGAAGTTCAAAGTTTTGATATAAATCTTCCATTTTAGACTCTTTAATTTTTTGTTCAATTTTATTTTTAACATTTTTAGTAATGTATAAAAGTTCCGATAAGTATTTGATTCCTTGATCCTCTTTAATCTCTGCAAAGCTTTTTTTCTTTTTACCTTTACCTAGATAGTGAGCTTCCCCGTGGATATCCATTTCTAAAAATTCATAAGCAAGTCTATCAATATCATAAGACCTTTCTGAAGGATCTAAAATATATTTACCTATCATTGTGTCGAATTCTATTCCCTTTAAGTTGATTCCTAATTTTAACAAATAAATTAACTCATCTTTTATGTGATGGCTCTGCTTCTTAATATTTTTTTCTTCAAATATATCTTTTAGTTCTTTTAGAGACTTATCTAAATCTTTTTTTAAATAATATATATCATCATCAATAATAAAACCAGCATATACTATTTTTGAATAAAAAACTCTCTCATAGTCATACAAAAATTTAAATCCAAAGGTTTTTTCTTTTAATATTTTCTTTTTTAATTCTTTTGTTTCAATTTCTATTGCCTCTGGAATTTCCTCTAAAATCTTTTCCTTGTCTTTTATTTCAATATTATCAGTACCAAAGGTTAATTGAGCACTTTCTTTAAATCTGTCTTTTAATTTTCGAAATTCATACTCGTCATACAGGTCCATCAGTTCTTTTTTATCAGCTTCTACATATTTAAAATAATCAATATCGTAATCTAGTGGTAGGTTTTTTATGATTTTCGCTAAGGTATAACTTAAATAAGCTTGATTTTTTTCTTTTTCAAGTTTTTCTTTCATTTTACCTTTTATTTCATCAATATTTTCATATACTCCGTCTAAACTACCATATTTCTTTAATAGTTTAAGTCCTGTTTTTTCTCCAATGCCGTAAACACCAGGGATATTATCAGAACTATCTCCCATCAGTGCTTTTAAATCAATGAACTGCTCAGGGGTTATTCCATATTCTTCTTCCATTTTCTCTTCATTATATTCTACAATATTTGTGACACCAGTTTTCGTCAGTATTACTGTTACTCCTTTATCTATCAATTGTAGATAGTCCTTATCACTTGTTACAAGGTATGTTTCAATATCCTTGCCCTTGTACTTATTTGCCAGTGATCCAGCTATATCATCAGCCTCATAACTGTCTATTTCTAAGTATTTAATATTATGTTTATCTAAAACATCTCTTATCATACCAAACTGCATTACTAGCTCGTTTGGCGCTTTAGCTCTACCAGCTTTGTAATCTTCGTATTTTTCATGTCTAAAGGTTGGCTTATCAGGATCAAAAGCTACACATATATAATTTGGTTGATAATCATCAATTATTTTATAAAGCATAGTTAAAAAACCATAAACTGCATTAGTAAATACACCTTTTTTATTTTTTAAAGGAGGCAATGCATAGTACGCTCTAAATAAAATACTGTTCCCATCTAAAATTACAAATTTATCTTTACTCATATAAAAACTCCCTACAAATTTATTTTGTCTATTATAAATACTATATTATATTTTTATATCAATTACAAACATAAAAAAGCCTCCCTAGGGAGACCTTTTCAGAAAAACATTTTACTTTTTCTTGAAAATTTTCTTGATTATAATCCATACTATAAACACAGCTAAAATCAGTACTGCTAATACAGGTATGAACCCTACAAATGATATAAATGTATTTTCCATAAAATTAATCATTCTATTGATTGATCGTGTAAAACTTTCTTTAGCCTCTGACCAAATATTTTCATCAACTGGTTGTATCCTACCCTCATCTTCAATTTCTCTAACTCCTAAATGGATTGTAGACATCGAAGCCCTGTCGTCAATATCGGAAAGATTCATTTTTAGATTGTCTATTTCACTTCTTATTCTAGTAAGCTCTCGTTCTATTTCCATTATCTCAGTTACATTTTCTGCTTCACTCATTAACTCTCTAAGTCTTTCTTCCTGAGCTTCTAGATTTTTCACTTTATTGTCAATTTCATAATATTGTCTTGTCACATCATTTTCATTTATACTTTCTTGAATTAATTCTCCTTCACCTTTAAGAAAGTCGAATACAGATTGAAACGCTTCATTAGGTATTCTAATAGTAAATCTACCTGTTCTTAATTTTATTTTATTGTTGCTACTGTCGTAGTAGTAATTATTTGTGTAGGTCTCCATATTTTCTATGTAGCCCTTGTTGTCTCTTACAATGGATTCTATTTTTTCTACATATTCATCGTAGGATGATGTTTCAATTTCCAAACTTCCAGTCTTTATAATTTTTAATTCTCTATCACGATAGTTCGTATCTTCGGATGTTATTCCAACATTTTTCTCACCATCTGAAGCTCCAGTGAAACCCATTTCTTCTCTCACAGCATCATCATATTCAGTTTCTCCATAAGCAGCCTCTTGTTCCATAGGTGGTGCCTCAGCAGGAAAAGCAGGTTCTTCTGCTGCTTCTTCCATAAAGCCCATATCATTGCTGGTTTTTCCTCCACCTAGTCCTAAATTTGAAAATACAAAGGTTGCGCCAATTAAAATTATAAAAGTTGCAGCTATTGCTGTTATTCTTCTCCAGTTCCATTTGGTTTTTTTGTTTTTTTCAAGTAATTTATTGTTAAGTTTTTCACAATATCCTTCAGGTAATTTTTCAAGGGGCATATTTACAACTGTCTCAATTATTTTTTTAGTGTTTTCAAATTCTATACGACAGTTTTGGCACTCTTTAAGATGCTTCTCAAATTCTAATGCTTCTTCATCTGTAAGTTCTTTATCTATATATAAAGATATTTTTTCTTTACATTCCCTACAGTTCATAAAATCACCTTCCATATTTCTACATATTTTGTATAATTATTTCCTTTAATTTTTCTCTACCTCTACTTATTCTTGATTTAACAGTTCCCTGATTGCAATCTAATATTTCTGCAATCTCCTTATACTTAAATCCTTGGATATCTCTAAGTATAATGACATTTTTAAAGTCATCTTCTAGTTCATCTATACTATCCCTTACAAGTTCTACATTCAATTTCTCCGTCAGTAACTTCTCGGGATTTTTTTCATTATCTTCAATTTGTTTTGGAATATCATCATATCCATAATGTATAGGTTCATCTAAAGATGATGTCTTTAATCTTTTTTTTCTTTTAAAGTCAATACAGGTGTTGAATACTATTTTATACATCCAAGTTTTAAAAGAAGAATTCATATTAAAGCTTTTAATATTTTCATATACCTTAATTAAAGCTTCTTGGGAAATATCCTCAGCATCTTCTTTATTTTTGAGTATTTTCAGAGCTATGTTATATGCATATTTTTTATGTTCTTTGATTAACTCTTCAAAAGCCTCTATATCACCTTTTTGACTTTTAATTATTAAGTCTCGGTTCATATTATATTCACCCCTGTTATTATTTATATAGACGTGGTTCATTCATTTTAGTTCCATATTTTTTAAAATTTATTATATAATTATACTATAGTGGTATTTCTTTTACAATTAATGAAGTCTTATTTTATTAATTCTTAATATATTGTTAATCAGTAATCAAAGATTGAATATATATTCTATTTATGTTATTATAACATTGGTTTTTTAAACTAAGCAATTATTTTGTTCTCATTTAGGAGTGATAGTAATTGAATACTTTCTTTATATTTTTTTATACCCTCATCTGGGTTATTTTTTCTCAAAATTTTACTTTAGAAATATTAATATT
>DPPH01000052.1:10742-51565 GCA_003539375.1 Clostridiales bacterium | reverse complement strand
AAGCTTGGTTATTTTATTTTATTTTTTGAATATTTGTTTGTTTTATTAATAGAAATTGTAAAAGCAAACATTCACGTAGCCCTAATAATTTTAAATCCTAATCCAAATCTAGATTCTGAAATAATACAATATCACACTAAATTAAAATCTGATTTTCACAGGATGGTTTTTGCTAATTCTATAACTTTGACTCCTGGAACTTTAACAGTAAGCTTAGATAACAATCTCCTTAAGGTACACTGCTTAAAAAAAGAGTTCGAGTCTGGAATATTGAATTCAAAATTCGAAAAAATACTGCTGACAATAGAGGAAAGATATTATGATTAGTCTATTAAATTTTTCTTTAATTTTTTTATCATTTACAATTTTTTTATGTATGTACAGAGCAATAAAAGGACCTACTATAGCTGATAGGATTATTGCAATAAATGTTGTTAATACAAAGGTAATAACAATAATTATTGGCGTATCTTTCATCTATCATGAAACCTATTTTATTGATGTGGCATTAGTATATGCTTTAATTAGTTTTACTGCATCAATTCTTATATCAAAAGTTATCAAGGAGTCCTAATATGAAATCTATATTTTTCTTTATTTTTTTAATAGGTGGTTTATTTTTTTTCGCAGTTGGAACCTTGGGCATATTAAGATTTCCTGATCTTTATACTAGGGCTCACAGTTCTGCAAAATGCGATACTTTAGGAGCTTTTCTAACCTTGATATCCTTCTGTATCTATAATGGTTTAAATATGGTTACCTTAAAAATTGTACTTATAATTATTTTTTTATTTATAACTACTCCTACTGCAACCCACATCATTGCAAGGGGAAATTACGAGAGAAAGGAAGATTCTAAAAATGGAGACTTTTAGTATTATTATAATTATTTTTATGATTGTATTTTCGATTTCCGTTTCTCTTATTAAAAACCTTCTTGCTAGTGTAGTAGTTTTTATGGTTTACAGTTTATTAATGGCAATACTCTGGCAGCAGTTAAATGCTCCAGATTTAGCAATTACTGAAGCTGCTGTTGGTGCTGGTATAACTACAATACTTTTTGTTTTAACCGTAAGAAAGGTATCCGGTGGTAATGATGAGAAAAGTTAGTGCTGTTTTAATTACTATTATTCTTATTGTAATTTTATTAATAGGTGTTAAAGATCTTCCTGATTTTGGTGGAGAAGAAAATCCTAGCAATAATATTTTAAGTAAAACTTATTTATCTCAAACTACTCAGGAAACAGGATCTCTTAATATTATAACCGGTATAATATTAGATTATAGAGCTTTGGATACCCTATTAGAAGCTACAGTATTATTTAGCGGTGCAACCGTTGTTTTATTATTGTTTAAAAGTTAGGAGTCATAAATGGAAAGAGATATTATATTAAAAGAAGTAGGAAAAATCTTAATCCCTCTTATTCAGCTTTTCGGATTATATGTTATTATAAACGGACATCTTTCTCCTGGTGGTGGATTTTCAGGCGGTACTATTTTAGGTACATCTTTAATAATTATGCATTTGATTTACGGAAAAGATTTTATAATGAAAATCTATTCTAGAAAAAGACTTATAACATCATTAAGTATTTCACTAATCTTTTATACATTAATTAAAGGATATAGTTTTTTATCTTATCAACTACATCTACCTCACCCTAGTGCAGGAGTTACAGGAAGAATTTTAAGCGCAGGATTTATATTACCTTTAAATATTGCCGTTGGTTTTTTAGTAGCATCTGTTTTTTATATTATATTTACTATATTTATAAATAGTGAGGTGTAACATGGATGTTTTTATAACTAATTATTATGAAACTGGAGCTGTAATACTTTTTGGTATTGGCTTTGCTACTTTGATGCTCCATAGAAATCTCATAAAAAAAATTATAGGTCTAAATATTATGGATACTGCTGTTTTTCTTTTTTTTATAGCAAAAGGCTATATATTTGGAAAAGATGCACCCATAATAGTTGATAAGTTTAAGGGAGTTGATAGCTATGTAAACCCGGTACCGAGTGCTTTAATGCTTACGGGTATAGTAGTCGCAGTTACAACTACTGCTTTTGCCTTAGCTTTAACTATAAAGTTATACCAACATTACGGAACAGTGGATTTAGAGGATATACTAAAAATGAGAGGAGATCAAAATGACTAATTATATTCCTATTATAAATATATTGATACTTATATTGTTTTCATTTGTTATGATGCTTTTTAAAGACAAGAAAAAAATCAAGTACATATCTATTGGCTCTAATTTAGTAGTATTTTTACTTTCGATTTTTCTTATGGTTTACAGTATATCTAGAGAAGTTATTACATTATCTATAGGTAATCCCAATAACTTATTAGGTATAGAGTTTTATATAGGAAAATCCGAATCTGTAGTAACCTTAGTTTTTACTTTTGTTATGTTGATGATTCTCTGGTTTTCAAACTTTGCTCTTGAAAAGGAAGTTCCTGAAAATAGAATTTCATTTTTTTATGTTCTAATCAATATTCTACTAGCTTCTTTACTGGGAGTAATTTATTCTAATGATCTTTTTAATAGTTACGTATTTATTGAAGTTTCAACCCTCTCAGCTTGCGGAATAATAATCCTCAAAGATAAAAAAGAAAATATTAAAGCTACAGTTAAATACCTTATAATGAGTACCATAGGTTCTGGACTGGTACTTATGGCTATAGCCTATATTTATTCTATTACAGGTCATCTAAATATTTCTCTTATACATGAAACCATAGTTGGGAATTATCAATATCATGAAAATGCTGTTCTTATTATTCTGGGATTATTTACTATCGGTTTAGGTATAAAAAGTGCTGTTTTTCCACTACACAGTTGGCTTCCAGATGCTCATTCTTCAGCTCCAACTCCAGCTAGTGCTGCTCTTTCAGCTCTTGTGATTAAAGTTTACGTGTTCATGCTTATGAAGGTGCTGTTTAGAATGTTTAATTATGAAATAGTAAATAGTTTTATAATAATGGATATTATCCTACTATTAGGATCTATGGGAATGATTTTTGGCTCTATAATGGCTATCATGCAAAAAGAATTAAAAAGAATGGTGGCTTATTCAAGTGTAGCTCAAATGGGATATATTGTTTTTGGTATAGGATTAGGTACTGTAACCGGTACAGCTATAGCTATTTACCATATTATAGGTCATGCCGTGACTAAATCTTCACTGTTTTTAATATCAGGCCTATTTATAGAAAAAACCGGAAGTAAAAAAATTGAAGATCTTAAGGGAATAGGAAGAGAAATGCCTCTGACTTTAGGACTATTTACTTTAGGTGCTTTTTCAATGGTAGGTATTCCAATCTTACCTGGGTTTATTTCTAAATGGTATCTGTCACTAACATGTATAGAAGTAGGAAGAGTTCCTTTAATACTAATAATTTTAGCAAGTTCCTTATTAAATGTTCTCTATTATTTTCCTATAGTAATCAATGGATATTTTGGAAATGATAATTTAGATGGCAAAGTTTATAATTCTAAAAAAGTAGAATTTATAAGGATTTTACCTATTGTTTTACTTGTTTTAGCCATGATGATAATTGGTGGAATATCATTTAACTTAATAGAACTATTCAACATATAGTAAGGAGTCTCTTATGAATTTTGCTGTTTTACTGCCTATACTGATACCTATTATCTCCGGATTTATTGTAGGATTAAGCAAACCTGCTTACAATAGAAGAAACACTATCGTTATATCAACTACCATAATAAATCTTTTTCTGGTAGTTTATATTGTGTTATTTAAGACAAATACTCTTTTTCATATGGTAAAGATAAACGAACTGTTAAACCTCTACCTAATGCCTGATAATATAGGTAAAACCTTTGCCATTTTGGTTTCTGCTTTGTGGATATTTACTACCTTTTATTCTATAGATTATATGGGTAAAGGTGATGGACTAAATAAATTTTTTATGTTTTATCTTATAACGGAAGGAGTCACCTTGGGTATTGCTTTTTCTGGGAATCTTATTACCTTATATCTTTTTTACGAACTACTTACCCTGTCAACTTTTCCTCTAGTTATTGAAAAAGGATCAGAAGAAGCATTAAGAGCTGGAAAGAAATATCTAATCTATTCCTTTTTTGGAGCAACAATGGTACTTTTTGGTATTATATTATTATTTAGCCAAACTCAAAATTTATCCTTTGTCCCGGGTGGAGTTGTTGGAATTTTAGTTTATGATAATAAGAATTTATATCTAATGGTTTATTTACTATTATTCTTAGGATTTGGTGTTAAAGCTGCTTTGGTTCCTTTTCATTCATGGCTTCCATCTGCTATGGTTGCTCCAACTCCTGTTAGCGCTTTACTTCATGCTGTAGCCGTTGTTAAGTCCGGAATATTTGCATTGGGTAGGATGACTTATTTCGTCTTAGGTTGGAGGGTAATAGATTTTACCGGAGGTAATCGATATACTTTGATTTTGGTTCTTCTAACAATTTTAATGGGTTCTTTCTTAGCAATACATCAGGAAAATCTAAAGAGAAGACTAGCTTACTCAACCATTAGCCAGTTAGGTTATGTTATGCTTGCACTGGTTATATTTGAAGATAGTGCCTATGTAGGTGGTTTTCTTCATATGCTCTTCCATGCTACTGTGAAAATAACCCTGTTTTTCTGTGTTGGTGCTATAATGCATTATGAGAAGAAAACAGAATTAAGTGAAATAGCAGGAATTGGTAAACGAATGCCAAAGACTATGATTAGTTTTAGTGTAGCATCTTTTTGCCTTATTGGAATTCCTCCTACAAATGGCTTTGTTAGTAAATGGTTTCTTGCTATCGGCGGTTTAGACCAGGGTAATTATCTTATTCCTATTATTCTTTTATTAAGTGCTTTCTTCACAGCTGCCTATTTAATCCCTGTTATATCTACAGCTTTTTTTAAAGGAGATCCTTCTAAAGAAGTGGAAGTATCAGAACCTAAAAATTTTATGCTAGTCCCTATTATTTTGCTAGCAGCGATAAATATAATTTTGGGATTTTTCCCTAACTGGCTTATAAATACAATCCAAGCAACCGCAAATAAATTATTTTAAAAAAAGGAATGCGTTAATATGGACAGACTACTACTATTCATACTTTTATTTCCAACAATTACAACGTCTATTTCGTATTTTGTTGGTAAAAGAAATGAATTATATAGAAATATAATAAATATACTAACAACCTTGGTAAATTTTCTTGTTATCCTTTATATGTACAAATATATAAAGGAGGGTACTTTAAATTTTCAAGTAACCTATGTAATGGGAACGGGACTTAATTTAAAATTGAACTCATTTAGGTACATTTTTGTTTTAATCACTAGTTTTATTTGGTTTATTGTAAATATATACTCAAGTCAGTATTTGTTCAATTACATACATAGAAATAGATATCACTTTTTCTTTATGGTTACTTACATAAGTACCTTAGGAATATTTATTTCAGAAAATATTATTAATCTATTTACATTTTTTGAAATTATGTCTTTTTCCTCATATCCTCTTATAATTCATGATGAGGACGACGAAGCTCATGAAGCTGGAGAAACTTACATGAATATGGCAGTAGCAGGAGGAATGATTTTACTTATGGGTATATTTATCATGTATTCTTACACCCAGGTTCTAAATGTTTCAGAGTTATATCTAGTTTTACCAAGAATTGGTCCTATAAAATATGTAATTAGTTCACTTTTAATAATAGGTTTTGGAATAAAAGCCGGTATAGTTCCTCTACATATATGGCTTCCTAAGGCTCATCCTGCAGCACCTACTCCTGCAAGTGCTATACTTTCCGGTATACTTGTAAAAACCGGAATCTTTGGTGTTATGTTAACTGTTATATTCTTAATGGATAAGGATTTTTATCTTTCATTAGGTATGGTAATATTTGGTTTTATTAATATCTTTACAGGAGGAATATTGGCTCTTTTCCCAGTAAATATAAAAAGAACTTTAGCATACAGCACCATGAGTCAAATAGGATATATTATTCTAGGGATCGGTCTCATGGGTTTAATGAAAGACCATGGATATCTGGCTGTTTACGGGACTATGTTTCATATTTTTAACCATGCTGTTTTTAAAGTTATGCTATTTATGGGTGTGGGTATAATTTACATGATTACCCATGAGTTAAACATAAACAAACTATACGGATTTGGTAGGTTTAAACCAATCTTAAAAATAACTTTTTTTATAGGATTCTGTGCTATTATAGGATTGCCCGGTTTCAACGGATATCTAAGCAAAACATTAATACACCACAGTCTAACGGAATATCTTCATGATTTTTCATCACCAATTAGGATTACAGTTGAAATACTTTTTACCCTTGGAAGCTCAATTACTACTGCATATTTATTGAAACTTTACATCAGTTTATTTGTAGAAGACAACAGCAAGTATTATGCTTCTTATAGAAAGTATATTAATAAAAGAGCCTTATTTCCTATGGTTATTTCATCTATTATTATAATTTACATCGGAATTAATCCAAATATTTTCGAAAGATATTTCTTTAGCCTATATAATATTTTCAGCATAGATTTGCATAGTGTTCATACTATACAGTTTTATTCTCTTAAAAACATGTTTTCTTCTTTTCTAACTATAGGATTAGGTATAATTATATATTTGAAATATGTCCTTCCTAACCTTAGACAAGAAAAAAATGGCCATATGGATTATTTTGACAAAACAAGAAACTGGATATCTATTGAAGAAAATATATACAACCCTGTTTTCAAGTTCATGTTTTTAGTATCAACATTTATTCTTAGAATTTTTGATACTCTGCTCTTAAAAATCGCAGCCTATATATCTTATTCATTAAGATTTGCTGCGAATATTGAATTTCAAACATATCCTAATCCTATGGATAAATTAAATTCTATGATTTATAGTTTTTATATTAAATTTAAAGATAGGAAAAGCAAGAAAACTAAGAAAGAACACAAGTTAAAAGATAAAATAAAAGAATCTTATAATAAACCTCATATGAAAATTAACCTCTCTGAATTAGAAGGCAAAATAAAAGATTATGAATTAAATGCGAAAGAAAATTTTAAATCAAATATTAAACACACTGTAGAATCCGGGAAAAACATTCATATTAAAGAAAAAACAGTCAATAAAATCAAAGATAGTGAAAAAATTACTACTATAAAGAAAGATTTTGATGAAACTAAGTACAAGATGAATAGTATAACTTATTCAATTTATCTAGTAGGTATTGTAATGGTTGTTGTTCTTCTTGCTTTAATCATATTCAACACATAAAAAAACCTTACATCAGTTAATTAAACAGATGTAAGGTTCTATACTTTTAAAATTACTTTCCACTTGACATTGTAAGGTTAACAATGCTTTTTTCCAATTCTATTATATGATTTTTGATTTTATTATAATCTTTAGTTGTTAATTCTTCTTTTAAATTACTATCTGTAATTTCAGTAGTCTTACTAAACAGTACTTTTAATTCTTTTAGTTTATCTTTTAATTCCTTTACCTTCTCTACTTCTACCAGTTGACTTTCTTCTTCAGCAATCCTTCTTAAAGATTTGAATAAAGTTCTGCTATCTTCATGCCCCAAACTTTCTACGCTCTCTAAAGTTACTTGAAACTCTTCATCTTTTTTTGGAATAATAGTTTCCAGACCTAGTTGGTTCTTAATAGTTTCAGCAAATTCTTCTCTTGCATCCTCTTCTCCATGTACTATAAAGGTTTTCTTTGGAGTTTTCTTAATTTCCTTTAACCATGCTAGCAGATCATCTCTATCGCCATGTCCGGAAAATCCTTCAATACTGTATATATTTGCGTTTACTTTTATTTCTTCTCCTAATATTTTTACTTCCTTTTCGCCATCTTTCAATCTCTGACCCAAGGTACCATCAGCTTGATAACCTACAAAAACAACTGCTGCATTATGTCTCCACAGATTGTGTTTTAAATGATGTCTTATCCTACCAGCTTCACACATCCCACTTGCAGAAATTATTATCTTAGGTTCTGTAGATATATTAAGAGCTTTAGAATCATCTACACTTTGTGTAAAATGTAAATTTTTAAAGAATAAAGGATTATCACCTTTCATAATGTAATCCCTAGCCTCTTTATCAAAGGCTTGAGGATTTTGATTGAATATCTGAGTAGCTTTAGTAGCTAGAGGACTATCTATATATACAGGTATGTCCTGTAGTATTTTTTTCGACTCTGTTTCCTTGCCATCATAATATTTGTTAAGTTCATAAATAATATCTTGGGTTCTACCTACAGCAAAGGATGGAATAACAACGGTTCCTTCTTCTTTTATTGTTTTAACAAGTACATCTATTAATTTATCCGTTCTCTTTTCAACTTCTTCATGTAGTCTATTTCCATATGTAGACTCTATGATTAGATAATCACATTCTTCAACTATTTCAGGATTTCTAAGAATAGGTTTATCCTTCATTCCTAAGTCTCCAGTAAATACAAGCTTTTCCTCTTCGCCGTTCTCTTTTATCCATAGTTCTATAATAGCTGAACCAAGTATGTGACCTGCATCTTTAAATCTCAAAGTAATATTTTCATCAATTTCAACTTTTTGATTGTACAGAACAGGATTGAACAACTTCAGAGATTCAGAAGCATCTTCACTAGTATATAAGGGTTTAACTTCTTCTTCACCTTTTCTTAGGGCCTTTCTAGTTTTCCACTCTGCTTCTACTTCATGTATGTGGGCACTATCCATTAGCATAATTGAACATAAGTCACTTGCTGGCTTTGTTGCATAAATTTTTCCTTGGAAACCTTTTTTTACTAATAAAGGAATTCTGCCACTGTGATCAATATGAGAATGACTTAAAAATAAATAATCTATTTCTTTTGGATTAAATTGAAATTCTTCATAATTTAATTCTTCTACTTCTTTTTTCCCTTGAAATAAGCCGCAATCTAAAAGAACTTTTTTATCTTCAATTTCTAAATAATGACATGATCCGGTAACTGTTCCCGCTGCTCCGGTAAATTTTATTTTCATAGTACACTCCTTTGATTTATTCTGTTTCTTCGCTTCCTTCACCATCTTCATTTTCTGAATCATCGGATTCTTGATTTTGTGACTCTTCTTCCCCTGTTGAATCTGACTCTTCTTCAGGTGATTCCTCGATTCCTAAATCTATTTTATCATAGTCTACGGATTTTTCCACTTCTGCATTTTCTTTTACTTCAGTAACTCTCTCATTAAAAAGTGTACTTCTATACTGTTCTTCCACAGCTTCTCTATTCTCTTCAAAAGTAGTTTGTTTTTCAGTAACTTTTATTATATGAATTCCAAACTGGCTTTCAACAAGTCCACTTAAATCTCCAACATCTAAGCTGAAGGCTACTTCTTCAAATTCCGGAATCATTTCTCCCTTACCAAAGAATCCTAAGTCACCACCGGTTTTTGATGTACTGTCTATTGAGTGCTCTTCTGCTAATTTAGCAAAATCTTCTCCATCGTAAAGCTTTGCTAGTATGTCTTGAGCAAGAACAGGGTCTTCAACTAAAATATGGCTTGCTCTTACTTTGTCTATCTGATCTTTATTTTCTTCGTAGTAAGTCTTTAACTCATCTTCCGTCACTTCTAATTCCTCAGTATAGTTTGTCAGATAAGTATTTATTAATTTATCTTTTCTTATAGTATTTTTTAAATATTCTTCAGTCATATTATTAGACTCTATAAAGGTTTGATAATCTTCTTCTGATGGAAACTGAGCTTTATATGTTTCGAATTGGCTCTCTAAATCTTCATCAGTAACCTCTACACCGTATTCTGCTGCAACCTGTTCTAAAGCTTTATCTGTTATCATATTTTCTAAAACTGACTCTTTAAGAAATCTTTCAAAGGTTTTTCCTTCTTCTATTTCTATACTCCAAACATCCTTGCCGTACTGAGTTTCATACATATTTTTATAGATATTTAATTCGTTTAAATATGCTTCTCTAGATATACTTTCACCATTTACTGTTGCTACTTCTTCACTTTCTGCTTTTTGAATACATCCTGAAAGCATCCCTATTGTTAAAACTAATGTTAAAATTAAAATTATTTTTTTGTTTTTCATTTTTTCCTCCTATTATTTTATGACAATTTACACGTTAGCTACTTGATCATATATTTTTTCGAATACATTTTCAAGGTTGTCTAAAATGCTCTTATCATCTTCTTTGATTTTATATATTAATTTGTAATCTTTCGTTACTTTTTCAATACTTTCTTTATTATCTTTAAACATTTCTCCTAATGTTTTGTTAATTAAATCATCATCTTTCCTAAACTCAACGTGAAGTTTGTTGTTCTTTTGTTTAATTTCTTTAATCCCAATTTTCGAAGCAAATATCTTTATGCTTGATAGTTTTAGTAAATTGTTGACTTCTCTAGGTATTTCTCCATATCTATCAATAATCTCATCTGATACATCAAGTATGTCTTCTTTTTCTTCAAGGGCTGAGATTTTTTTGTATATCTCAATCTTCTGTTCTTCATCTACTATGTAGTAATTTGGTATAAAAGCATCTACATTTAAATCTATAGTTACCGTTGTGTCTTCATAAGTTTCTTTTTTCATACCTTTAACTTTTTTAACTGTACGTTCCAGCATCTTTACAAATAAATCGTATCCTATAGCTGTCATGTGACCATGCTGCTGAGCCCCTAGCAAGTTACCTGCTCCTCTTAATTCTAAATCTCTCATAGCTATTTTAAATCCCGAGCCGAATTCTGTAAACTCTTTTACAGCTTTGAGTCTTTTTTCAGCAATTTCTGATAAAACTTTATCTCTTTCGTAAGTTAGGTAGGCAAAAGAAGTCCTACTACTTCTTCCTATTCTTCCTCTTAGCTGATAAAGTTGAGATAATCCAAATTTATCAGCTTCGTCAATTATCATAGTGTTAACATTTTTTATATCCATTCCAGTTTCTATTATAGTTGTACAAACCAATATATCATACTTACTATTTATGAAATCTATCATGATGTTTTCCAGTTCGTGTTCATTCATCTGTCCATGAGCTACTGCAATTTTTGCCTCCGGTACAAGTGCCTGGATTTTAGAAGCTTTTTTATGAATGTCGTGAACTCTATTGTGGACATAATAAACCTGTCCACCTCTAGATAATTCCTTCGTAAGTGCTTCTCTTATAAATCCTGGGTTGTTTTCTAAAACAAATGTCTGAATAGGCAGTCTTTCTCCCGGGGGTTCTTCAATAACAGACATATCTCTTATACCAATCAAGGACATATGTAATGTTCTAGGTATCGGTGTAGCTGTAAGGGTTAATACATCTACATTTGTTTTTATTTCTTTTATTTTTTCCTTATGTTTTACCCCAAATCTTTGTTCTTCATCTACTACAAGCAAACCTAAATCTTTATATTTTACATCTTTGGATAAAAGCCTATGAGTTCCTATTACTACATCTACTAATCCAGATTTTAACTTTTTCAAAATTTCTTTTTGCTGATTTTTAGTTCTAAATCTGCTTAGCATTTCTATTGTTATAGGGTAGTTTCTGAATCTTTCAATCATGTTTGAGTAATGCTGCTGAGCTAATATAGTAGTAGGCACAAGTACTGCAGCCTGCTTACCTTCAAATACTGCTTTGAAAATACTTCTAATTGCTACTTCGGTTTTTCCAAAACCTACATCACCACATAAAAGTCTATCCATAGGAGTTTTACTTTCCATATCTTCCTTAATTTCTTCAACACATCTAAGCTGGTCGTCTGTCTCTTCATAAGGAAATTCTTCTTCGAATTCTTTTTGCCATTCACTATCTTCTGAAAAAGCATATCCTTCTATAGATTTTCTTTTAGCATATAATTCTAGAAGTTCATCAGTCATATCTTCTATAGCTTTTTGAGCTTTAGCTTTTTTCTTAATCCATTCGCTGCCGCCCATTTTATTTATTCTAGGTTTTTCAGAATCAGAACCGATGTATTTTTGTACCAGGTCCATCTGATCTACAGGTACAAAGAGTTTATCATTGCCCCTGTATTCAATAGTAAGGTAATCTTTAGTGATTTCTTTAACTTCTATTTTTTCTATACCTATATACTTGCCTATTCCATGGTGTTCGTGAACTACGTAATCTCCTACATTAAGGTCTGTAAAAGTTTCAATTTTTGAACCTTTAGATTTTCTTTTTTTCGATTTCTTCTTTTTTATTCTTCCAAATATTTCTTTTTCTGTTAAAAGAATAAACTTTTCTAAAGGAAACTCAAAACCCTTTTCTACATAACCTCTAGTTATCAGTCCATGAGAAGTTAGTACCTTTGTATCTCCTTTTCCTGAAACTCCTACTTGACAGTCTAAGGTTTTTAAATCATCAAATAATTTGATGCCTTTTTCTAATGAGGATATAGTAACTACGATTCTATACCCTTTCTTTTTATAATTATTAATATCTTCTGCCAGTTCACCTAAATTACCGTAATAAGACCTGACTTCTTTACTCTCAAAATGAATCTTTTCATTTTCTTTAAAATCTTTATTGTTTTTCAGTATTGAATTATATACTATGTATCTTAATTCTTTCTTAATTGTATTAAAAATATTTGTGTGATTAATGAAAATATCTCTATGTTTAGTTAAAACCTTTCCTTTTTCATATAAATCAATATATTTTTCATTAAATTCAAGTTCTCTAATTTTATCCTCTTCAGTAATTCTATTAGGTTCATCAAAAAAAACTATTGTATTTTCATCAAAATAGTCCAAAAAATTAGAATACTCTAAGGGAGTATAGGGAGAAAAAAATTCTGCATTATCAATATAGTCTCTATTATCTAAAGATTCCATCATAACACTAAATAAATTGTTTAAATTATCTTCTGTTTCTCTATTTGATATATTCTCCATAGATACTTCGTAGTCTTCTTTAATATTATTTTTTGTTATAGAGATTTCTTCATCATCCAATAATATTTCACAGCAGGGGATGAGAAGACATTCATCTATATTTTCTATAGACCTTTGACTTCTATAGTCAAAGGTTCTAATTGAATCAACTTCATCACCAAACAATTCAATTCTATAGGGATTTTCCTGCCATGGAGAAAAAACATCTATTATTCCTCCTCTTAAAGAAAACTGTCCCTTACCTTCTACTTGTGAAACTCTTTTATATCCCATTAGTATAAGATTCTTTGATAATTCTTCTTGATTTATTAATGTATCGTAGTTAATTTTCAAGGAATATCTTTTAAATCTCTCTTTTTTCATTACCCTATCGGTTACAGCCTTTTGAGATGCAACAAAAACCCCATTTTTATCTTTTACAGCCTGTTCCATTACATTTATTCTACTGTACATATCATCTCTACTAAGAGCTTCTATTCCGTATAGAATAAATTGCTTACTCTTTAAATGAAAAGCTTCTTCTGTAAAAGCTTTAATTTTACTATTGATTTTGCTACCTCTTATATCGTCATAGGTAATAATTAAAACCTTTTTATTTTCTTTACTCTTAATAAAGGCAGCTAAAAAAGCCAGTGCATCTTCATTTAAGCCGTAGATGATAGGATTAATGCCCTGGTTAATTTCATTAATAATTTCTTTTATTTTTCTATTTTCCTCTAAAGTTTTTACATATATATCTTTCATGCCTTCATCCTTAACCTGCTAAAGCTCGGGTAAATTTTTACCCGAGCATGTTTTATCTTATATTAAACCTATTCATAGCCTTATCTACATCTTTTTTTACAATTTCTTCGGCTGAATCTCCAGCTTTTTCTATTATTTCTTTTACTAATTCTCTTTCATCATCAGGAAATTTCTGAAGTACGTAAGCTGCCAAATCCATTCTTTCGTCTTTTCCTACCCCTATTCTGATTCTAGGGAAATTATCATCTCCCAGTTGGTATATTACTGATTTCATTCCGTTGTGTGATCCGGCACTTCCTCTTGGACGTATTCTCAATTTGCCTAGTTCGAGATCTACATCATCATATATTACTATTATATTTTCTTTAGGGACTTTGTAAAAGTTTTTTAAATCTACAACGGCAAAACCGCTTCTGTTCATATAAGTAGTGGGTTTAACTAAAAGAACTTTTTCACCATTAATTCTATATTCACCAAAAACTGCATTAAATTTTGCTTTATCAAGTTTTACCTTGTTTTTATATGCAAGATAGTCAATTGTATCAAAGCCTACATTGTGACGGGTTCCATTATACTTTCTGCCAACATTACCTAAGCCTATTATTAAATGCATGCTACCACCTCTTTTATTCGAAAAGCTTACTTATAGATCTACCTTCAGATACTCTCTTTATAACGTCAGCTAAAAGAGGTGCTGTACTTACAACTTTTATCTTATCAATCTGTTTTTCTTCTGATAAAGGAATCGTATCAGTTATAACCAATCTTTCAATTACAGAATTTTCAATTCTTTCTATTGCCGGTCCTGACAATACTCCGTGGGTTGCACAAGCGTATACCTTTTTCGCACCTAAATCTTGGAGTACTTTAGCCGCCTTAGTTAGGGATCCAGCAGTATCTACTATATCATCTATTAGTACTACATTTTTTTCTTTTATATCTCCTACTACATTCATAACTTCCGAAACATTGGCTTTTTGTCTTCTTTTTTCTATGATTGCTATAGGGAGATCCAAAGAAGTCGCAAAATTCCTAGCTCTCAAAACCCCTCCAACATCTGGAGACACAATTACTGTGTTTTCATCAATAATTGGTTTTATATATCTTGCAAGAATTGGTCCTCCTAAAAGATGGTCTACTGGTACGTTAAAATATCCCTGAATCTGACCAGCATGTAAATCCATAGTAACTACCCTATGTGCTCCTGCTGCTGTAATCATATCAGCTACTAGTTTTGATGTAATTGGGTCTCTAGCTTTGGTCTTTCTATCCTGTCTTGCATATCCGTAATAAGGAATTACTGCATTAATTCTCCCTGCTGATGCTCTCTTTAAAGCATCAATGAATATAAGTAACTCCATAAGATTTTCGTTTACAGGGGGACATGTGGGTTGAATAACAAATACATCTGCCCCTCTAACAGATTCTTTTATTTCTACAGATGTTTCTCCATCGCTAAATGCACCAACTGTACAATTTCCTAAGGGTTGTCCTAATTCTTTGCTAACTTTTTCAGCTAAATCCTTATTGGAACCAGCACTAAAAAGTTTGATTCCTGCATTTTGTAAAAGCATCTTAACCTCCTATTTATATCTATCCTTACCTTTATTTATTTTTGTAACCTGTCTTGCTCTTCCAATAGCTAAAGCATTTTCTTCCACATCTTCAGTAATTGTAGAACCGCAGGCAATATATGCTCCTTTTTCCACAACAATTGGTGCGACTAAGTTAGAATTACTTCCAACGAAAGCTCCATCTTTTATTATTGTCTTATGCTTGTTTTTCCCATCATAATTTACAAATATTACTCCACATCCTATATTAGCATTATCTCCTACTTCACCATCACCTAAATAAGCAAGATGAGAAGCTTTTGAGTTATCTCCTATAGTTGTATTTTTTAATTCTACAAAATCTCCAACTTTTACACAACTTCCTATTTTGCAATTTGGTCTAATATATGCATAAGGTCCAATTTTATTATGGTTTTCTAATGTAGATTTTATTATCTTAGAATTTTCAATTTTATTATTATTACCAATTTTTGAGTTTTGAATTATTGTACCGGGACCTATAATATTATCTTCACCAATAATAGTTTTTCCTTCAAGAAAAGTATTAGGGTATATTGTAGTATCCATTCCTATCTCAACGTCTTTTTCTATATATGTATTATCAGGATCAATTATATTAACTCCATTAAGCATATGTTTTTTGTTTATTCTAATTTTTTCCTCAGTGCTTAATTCGGAGAGTTGAATCCTGTTATTTACTCCTTTAATTTGTATAGCGTCCTCTATTAAATAACCGCCTACTTTTAAACCTTTTTCAACAATTTTTTTAATGCCATCTGTTATGTAATATTCCTGTTGGGAATTATCCGTATCTAATTCTTTCAATATTTCTTTTAGCTCATTTCCATTGAAACAGTATATACCTGAATTTATTTCATTAATTCTTTTGTGTTCTTCAGATGCATCTTTTTCTTCAACTATACCCAGGATTTTATCATCTTTTCTAATAATTCGACCGTATCCATATGGGTCTTCCAATTTTGCTGTAAGTACTGAAGCAGAGTTGCTATTTTTTTTGTGAAAATTAATAAAATTATCAAGAGTTTTTCCTTCTATTAGGGGAACATCTCCATTTAAAATTACAACAGTAGCATTATCCTCTATTAAATCTTCTGCCTGCATTACTGCATATCCAGTACCGTAAGGCTTATCCTCTCCAATAGGTTGTTCTTTCCATTTGAAATCTTTATCCTTCAATGTTTCAATTATTTTTTCCTTGCCGTGGCCAAGTATCATTACTTTTTCATTTATATTGGCTTCACTACAAGCATCAAGAACATACTGAATAATTTTCTTGCCCATTACTTCATGTAAAACTTTAGGGGTTTTTGATTTCATTCTAGTACCTTCCCCTGCTGCCAAAATTATTCCTATATTCATATTATCACCTCAATTTCTATGATATTATACAACTATATGACCTTGTTGACAATATTATATCTAAAGTAATCAAATAACACAATAAAAAAGGGTCTAATTAGACCCTTGCGGATAGTAATATTAAATTATTCCTCATCTTCCGCTAACTTTTCTTCATAAGCAGCAAACACAGCATCCTGTATCATAGCTCTAGTCTCAGAGTTGATTGGGTGTGCTATATCTTTGAATTCGCCGTCCGGCATCTTTCTACTTGGCATAGCTATGAAAGGTCCATTTTGTCCGTCGATAATTTTAATGTCGTGTACAACAAAGCAATCATCAAAAGTAACAGAAACGATGGCTTTCATTTTGCCTTCAGAGTTTATTTTTCTAACTCTTACATCGGTTATTTGCATGGTTTCACCACCTTCTTAAAAAATTATGTCCAAACTATAATATATTTTACTATAAATTAATAAAAAAAGCAAAATTTTTATTCTTTAAAACCTTCTAATCTATTAGGTTTGATTAGGATTTTCTTATTCTCTTCATCTACCTTTTCCAGGAGCAATAATGAATTGAAGTCGTTGAAAAGTTTCTTTTTAGGTTCCTTTGTAGAAACCACTACTGCTACTCCTTCTACCTCAACATCGAATTCCCTCATCATATCTCTCATGCCTCTTACCGTACCGCCACCTTTCATAAAATCATCCACTATCAGTACTTTGGATCCTTCTTTTAAAGCTCTTCTAGATAAAGTCATGGTTTGAATTTTACTTGAAGATCCGGAAACGTAATTTATGCTTAATGTACTTCCTTCTGTTACCTTGGTATTTCTTCTAATAACTACTAAGGGTACATCCATTTCTCTGGCGGTCATAAGAGCTGCCGGTATCCCTTTGGTTTCAACTGTCACCACGTAATCAATTTTTTTGTTTTCATACATAGATACAATTATTTTTGCTATGTTGTGTACATAGTATGGGTTGTTAAAAACATCCGTCATGTAGATAAATCCCCCGGGAATTATTCTTTTCTCATCTGAAAAAACATCACAAAGTTCCTCCTGAATTTTAACTACTTCATCGTTTTTTATTTTAGGCGTGAAAACCACTCCTCCAGCTGCACCAGCAATTGTTTTTATTTCCCCGTAGTTAAAATCTTCCACGATTTTTTTTACAATTACAATGTCTTCACTGATAGTAGATTTAGCCGAGTTGAAAATATCAGAAAAATAGTTGTAGGAGAATATATGATTTGGCCTTTCTGAAAACATCTTCATCAAAGCTCCAATTCTTTCATTTCTTTTAAATTTTTTCATTAGTTCACCTCATTACGAATTATTATTATAATTATACAGTGTTCGTTCGTTAATTACAAGAATTGAAACTTTTAAATATTTTTTATTTTTGGTATAATAAAGCTAATATTGAAAAAGGTGGTTAATAAATGAAAGAATATAAGACTATTCATTTTATTGGAATAGGCGGTATTAGTATGAGTGCATTAGCTCAAATTATGCTGGACCGAGGAGCAAAAATATCTGGATCAGATATTACCAAATCAAATATTACTGATTTGCTCGAAAAAAAAGGTGCTGAGATTTTTATTGGGCATAAGGAAAACAACTTAAAAGATGTTGATTTAGTAGTTTATACTTCAGCAATCGGAGAAGATAATCCTGAATATATGAAAGCTTCGGCTAATAATATTCCATTAATGGAAAGAGCAGTCTTTTTAGGCAAATTAATGGACGATTACTATAAATCAACTGCAATAGCCGGTACTCACGGAAAAACTACAACAACTGGTATGCTTGCCAATATTATGATGAATACAGAGATAGACCCTACCATCCTGCTAGGTGGAGAATATCAAGCTATGGAAGGTAATATTAGACTTGGAAAGAAAAATTATTTTTTAACTGAAGCCTGTGAATACAAGAAAAACTTTTTGAACTTCAATCCTTATATTGGAGTTATCTTGAACATAGAAGAAGATCATCTTGATTATTTTAAAGATATTGATGAAATAAAGGAAGCTTTTAGAGAATTTGCTGGAAAAGTTCCAAGCTACGGTTTTCTAGTAAGTAATGCAGATGATGAAAACCAGAAAAACCTTTACGATGGACTTGATTGCAACATAAAAACTTTTGGTATAAAAAACAATGCATATGCAAAGGCTGTAGATGTGAAGTTTAATCCTTATCCTTCTTATGATCTATACATAGAAAAGGAAAAAATATGCCATGTTAAATTAAAGGTCCCGGGATTACATAATATTTATAATTCTCTCGCTGCCGCTACATGTGCATATATATCGGGAGTAGCTAATTGTTCAATTAAAAATGGTTTAGAGAATTTTAATGGAACAAAAAGGCGTTTTGAATATAAGGGAAACTATAAAAGCAGAATAATAATTGATGATTATGCTCATCATCCTACAGAAATAAAGGCTACTCTAGACACTGTTTCAACCCTAACAGAAGGAAATGTTCTTGTAGTTTTTCAACCTCACACTTACTCAAGAACGGAAAAACTCTTAGATAAGTTTGCCAAATCTTTTTCTTCAGCAAAAAAAGTTGTGCTTATAGATATTTATGCAGCTAGAGAAAAAAATGACGGTAGGGTTTCTTCTAAAGATCTAGTAGCTGAATTAAAGAAAAACCAAGTAGATGCTGTATATATGGAGAGTTTTGAAAAAGCCGCAGAATATTTGATGAAAAATTCTGAATCTAAAGACATAATTATGACTATGGGTGCAGGAGATGTTTATAAAGTAGGGGATATTATTACAAATTCTTAACACTTGTGGTGTATATAAAATAACATCAGGGGTATAATATATATGAAATGTCCCCACTCCCCCTATCTTGCAGTTTTCTGCGATAGATTATTAAGGCTACTTCTTAAGAAGTAGCCTTAATTTTATACTTTATTCAAAATCAAATTTGTAATCTAAAGAAAACCTATCCCTTAGCTCAACTAGCTGTTCTCTCAAAACCCTATTCAAAGGTGCACCTTTGTGTTTTCTTTCTTTCCAAGCTATATACTCTTTTTCCCCAGCAGTATATATTTTATCAGCTTTAGGCATCTTTTCAGAGTTCCTTAGCTGTCTTAATATCTCTCCTGTTGTTTTTTTAAACTCTTCAGGTTCAATAAAACTTTCAATATTTATGACAATAAAGAAATGTCCTAAGTGGTAAGGTTGTTTTTTACCTTCACTATCGTAACCTGATAAAGCCTTTAAAAATATTCCTCCCTGTAAAGCTGAAGATAATATTTCTACAACTGTAGCATATCCATACCCTTTATATCCACCTAGTTCTTCTCCTATTCCTCCTAAAGGACTTAGGGCAGCCTTACCTTTTACCAAATCTTTCAGAATTTCTTCTGTATCGGTTCTTGCTGTGCCATCTCTTCCTATTACCCATCCTGCCGGTGTTTCTTTTCCTTCTCTAGCTAGCTTTTCTATCTTTCCTCTTTGAGAAATAGAAGTAGCACAATCGAGCAAAAATGGAAATTCTTCGTCTGATGGCATACCTACAGTCAAAGGATTCGTTCCGAGCATATTTTCTACACCAAAGGTTGGGGCTATAGAGGGTCTAGCATTCGTTCCTGTTATTCCTATCATATTATTCTCTACTGCCATAAGAGGGTAGTATCCAGCAAATCCATAATGGGAAGAATTCCTTACTACTACCATCCCCATTCCGTACATCTCTGCCTTTTTAATTGCCATTTCCATAGCTTTCTTTGATATTACATGTCCTAGCCCATCATTACCATCTAAAAGGGCTGTAGTAGGACTTTCTTTGATTATATCTATCTTAGTTTTAACATTTAATATGCCATCATCTATTCTGTCAACATAAATTGGTTTAAATCTTCCGATTCCGTGGGAATCTATTCCTCTTTTATCAGCACTTATTAAAACGTCCGCTACTATTTCAGCATCTTCTTTAGGCACATCCATCTGTACAAAAACATCTCTCATGAAATTTTCTAAAACATCAAAATCAACCCATGTAATCTTATCTTCCATAATTCACCTCTTAATTTATTTTTAACTGTATATTATCATGTAATTTGAAAAAAGTTAATTGCTACATAATTACCATAATTATACCAACTACTGCAATTAGTACAGATAAGGCATATAAAATTTTTTCTGCAGCGTCGTCGCCTAATTTATTTCTCAAGAATTTTACATTAAAACTATTCCAGACAAAATGAGGTTTGGAATTTGTCCACATAAAAAGAAATCCGGCATATATTATTACGATAAGTCCTATGATTTTTAAAGGATCCATTTTAATACCTCCTATCATATTTCTTATTTATTTTATACCCGGATTTAATTATTTAATACTTTACTAAATTGCGAAAGTGGTTAATTTTTCTACTCTTTTCAGCAGTTCATCATTTATTAATAATCTTTCGCATTCGTTTATATCTTCATATAATTCTCTATCTTCTGTCAATTTAGATACTTTTTCTCTTATTGTTTCATAAGCTATCTTTGTGCCGGTACCCAAACCTTTATTTCCTCTAAGATCTATACCTTGACACGCGCACATCATTTCCATTGCTAAAACTCTTCTAGTATTTTTCATAATTTCCATTGCTTTCCTTGCACCTATGGTTCCCATAGATACGTGATCTTCCTGATTAGCTGAAGAAGGTATACTATCTACACTAGCCGGATGAGCCAAAGTTTTGTTTTCCGATACCAAAGAAGCGGCAGAATACTGTACTATCATGAAACCATTGTTTAGCCCGCCTTTTTCAACAAGAAAAGCAGGTAATTTACTCAGTGATGGATTTACCAATCTTTCCAATCTTCTTTCAGAAATATTTGCTAGTTCAGCTAAAGCTATGCTTAAAAAATCAAAAGGCAATGCTACCGGTTGCCCATGAAAGTTTCCTCCTGATATACCTGTTTCATCGAAAATAATAGGATTATCAGTGACAGAATTTATTTCAATTAAAACTTTTTCTTTTATATAATTTAAAGCATCCTTAGTTGCACCGTGTACTTGAGGTGTGCATCTTAAGGAATAAGCATCTTGTACTCTTATTTCACCTTGACTGGTTGTCATTTTGCTTTTATCTAACAATTTTCTTAGGTTTAAAGCTGTATTTTTCTGTCCTTTATGGGGACGTACTTCATGTACCCTCGGGTCTAAAGCAGTTGTAATACCATTTTGTGCCTCAAAAGATAATCCAGCTGAAATATCCGCTAGTTTAGATAATTTAATTCCATCATATAGGGCTAGAGCTCCAACAGCAGTCATGACTTGAGTTCCATTAATTAATGCCAAGCCTTCCTTGGAAGTTAATTCTATTATATCGATGCCTGCTAATTTCATGCCCTCTTTTCCAGAATAAATTTTACCTTTATATTCGACTTTACCAAGTCCTATCATAGGCAAAACCATATGTGATAAAGGTGCTAAATCACCACTAGCTCCAAGGGATCCTTTTTCCGGAATTAATGGATGTACTTCTTTATTAAGCATATCTATTAATGTTTTTATTGTAGATAACCTAATGCCAGAATAACCTTTGGATAGGGCATTTACCCTTAAAAGCATTATACCCCTAACTATATCTGTTGCAAATAATTCTCCAGCTCCGACAGCGTGGGAAATTATGAGGTTTTTTTGAAGTAATTTAGATTCTTCTTTGGATATAATTACATCACTGAATTTACCAAAACCTGTATTGATGCCGTATATTTTTTTATCTTTTTCTAAGAAAAATTCAACTTTTTTCCTAGATTCGTTAATTTTTTTAACAGCCTCTTCCTTTAATTCTACTTTGTGGTATTCTCTCGCTACTTGAACGAGTTCTTCTAAATTTAAGCTGTTTCCATCTATTAATACTTTTCCCATTTCTATCTCCTTTTTGTTGTGCATTTTTATTCAATAATTTTTTTGTTTTTTCTTTTGACTTTTGATAGTTAGTCTTTGAAAAATAAAAAGGCAAATCAGGACTGTATAACAGTCCAAATTTGCCTTCTAATATCTAATTTCTATAGGCTTATTTAATTAATTTCATTTTACTATATTTTTAAATTTTAGTCAATTTAAACAGGCTGAACACCCATGCCTATAGCTTCGTGTTCAAAACCCTGTCTTGGAGAACCAATTTCACCGTAAAGAACTACTGCTAACCAATCTCCAGAAGATTTATCTCCTTCAATTAAGTTGCCTCTTACCAGGGTATATACTAAACCTGTACTTCTAAGAACTTCACCTAACTCTATGTGTCCTCTACAGTAACCTGTAAAAGCTTCCATAGTAGCGTGGTAGAGGGCATGTTCTTCTCTATAGTTTTCTCTTATGAAATCTTTTCTCATAGCCGCAGTTTCAATTGCTGCTATAATGTTTTTAGAATCCATCGACCCAACTTGACCAGTTAAAATAACATATCCTTTATTAGAAAATTTATTAATCAGATCCAGCTTATTATCTTCGTCTGAAATTGAAATACTAATTGCAATTTTACCTATTCCTTGTTTTTTCATTTTATCACCACATAGATTATACTACTTAAGAGGTGATTTATCCAATATTTCTTTTTCTTTTTCTACAGCCATTTTCTCTAAATTTTTAACTATTTCACCAGTCTTTTTTACGTATTTTTCATCTTTTATTGAAGCTAAATTAATCTTTACATTGAGTAGTGCTGATAAAACAGCAGTTCTTGCCAACATTGCTGAAACTAAACCGTCGGTTACAGCATTTTTATTTCCTTTTTCTACCACTATTTCTGCAATAGGCATAATCTCAAAGGCTTCTTTTGCTATTTCTAAAGGAACTTCTGCTGCCGTTATAAGTCCTTCCTGAATTGTTTTCTTCCTATTTTCTTTTTCTTCCTCAGTATTTTTTGGCATTTTAAAGCCTTCCATAACCTTATCGAAAGCTTCGCAATCTTTTTCTATATTTACAAGCATATTTTTTCTTATCATATCTGCTTTTTCTACTATCAACTTCATTTCTTCTTCAACATCTTCATAATTTTTTTTACCAACTGTAAGATTTGCTACCATTTCCGATAGGGCTGCTGCTAAAGCACCGCTGTAGGCAGCTATACTTCCTCCTCCCGGAACCGGTTCGCTTGATGCTGTTTCCTTTGAAAATTCTTCTAATGTTTTATTTTTCATTCTATCCTCCTTAGTTTTTTTGTACTATTTTACCATCCTTAATAACCGTTTTAACGATATTTACCCCTACATAGTAAGGTAAGAATTTATAAGATGGATAATCTAGTATTAATATATCGGCTTTTTTCCCTGGGTCTATACTTCCTGTTTCTTCGACCCTATCTAATGCTGCTGCACTATTTAAGGTTAGTGCCGTTAGGATTTCTTCCGGGGATAAGTTCATATATAAAGCAGCTAAAGCAATTATCAATGGTATAGAATTCGTGAAACTGCTCCCAGGATTTAAATCTGTAGCTAAAGCTACTGCACATCCCTCATCTATCATCTTTCTACCGTTTGCATATTCTTCTTTTAAGCAAAATGCCGTTCCAGGAAGCAGGGTAGAAATAACTCCTTTGTCAGCCATATCTTTTATACCCTGATCTGAAACCTGAAGCAAATGGTCAGCTGATACAGCTTCTAACTCCGCCGCTAGTTCAGCTCCACCTAGCTGTACTATTTCGTCTGCATGAAGTTTTAGCTTTAATCCCATTTTTTTAGCTTCTCGAAGAAACCTTCTTGATTGTTCTATGTTAAATACTCCTTCTTCACAGAATATGTCTGCAAATTCTGCTAGATTGTTTTTTACAACCTCTGGTAGTACTTTTTCTATTTGAAAATCTATGAATTCATCTTCTCTGCCTTTATAGTCTTGGGGAACAGCATGAGGTCCTAAAAATGTTACTGCTACATCAATAGGATGATTCTTATTAATTTCTTCCATTGCCTTCAACTGCTTGATTTCAGTATCTAAATCTAATCCGTAGCCGCTTTTTCCTTCAACTGTAGTTACACCAAACTCAAGCATTGAATCTAATCTTTTCTTTCCAGATTCAATAAGTTCTTCTAAAGAAGCTTCTTTCGTAGATTTAACAGTACTTATTATTCCACCGCCTCTTCTTAAAATATCCATATAGTCATCTCCTCTAAGCCTCCAGGAGAATTCTTCTTCTCTGTATCCGCCAAATACAAAATGAGTGTGAGAATCTATGAATCCAGGCATAACTGTTTTTCCACCTGCATCTATAAGTACATATTCATCTTTGTTGTATTTATCAAAAATTTCTGTTTCTTTTCCTACTGCTTTTATTTTTTCACCTTCTATTACTACTGCTCCATTTTCAATGATACCGATATCATTCATTTCCTTACCAAATTTTGGTTTGAATCCTGAGCAGGTTACTACTTCAGAAGTATTGTATATTATTTTTTTGTTCATTTTATCACCACCTGTTTTATTATAACATTAAAGTCTCGTTTCTAAAACCTGGTCAATTTTAAAATCTTCCAATCCTAAATAGTATTCAGCTGTATCGACTAATGCAGCCATCGGTACTAATCCAATTATTTCGCTACCTAGTACATTTACACCGTATCTTCTACATTCCATTTTTACAGTTTCAAAAACTCTATATATAGCCGTCTTAGTATAGTCGGTTAAGTTCATTGAAACCTGGACAATATTCCTGTCTTCAAGTTCAATACCTATTGATTTACAGTATCTAAATCCACCGTTTATGTGTCTGATCTGTCTGGCAATTTTATTAGCAATTTCCAAGTTATCTGTATCAAGATTTATATTATATGCTACCAAAGGCATCCTAGCGCCTATGGCTGTTACTCCTGCAGTCGGATGTACCTTATCCGGTCCAAAATCCGGCTTCCATTCTTCATCTTTCATTTTTTCAGACATTTTTTCAAACTGTCCTTTTCTTATTTTAGCAAGATTTGATCTATGAGATGCTGATGCCGATTTTTCATATAAGAAAAATGGTAGGTTGTGTTTTTTAGAAGCTTTTTCAGCTACTTCTTTTGCTAATTTATCTGCTTCTTCTACTGTTACATTTCTAATCGGTATAAAAGGAATAACATCTACAGCTCCCATTCTTGGGTGTTGTCCTTCATGTTTAGTTAAATCTATTAGCTCGACAGCCTTGTCAATAGCTTCTAGTACTGCTTCTTTTAATTCCTCTGGTTCTCCAACTACAGTCACTACACACCTGTTATGGTCTTCGTCGTTGCTGTAATCCAGTAGTTTAACTCCTTTTTTACCTCTAAAAGATTCTACGATTTTTTCAATTTTATCTAAATCTCTACCTTCACTAAAATTTGGTACACATTCTACAATTCTATCCATTTTGTCCTCCTAAATATTTTATTAAATAGATAATGACAGAATCTTTTGACTCCATCATTATCTTGATTTTATTTTTGAATTATATTTACTTTTTAAAATTTTTATAAGTTTCTTCTATTAACCCATCGTCTGCTATATAAGGTATGGTTATGTGGTCTTCACCTTTGAATTTATTGTTATACTCCGAAACCGTATCTATAGAATTTTCACATCTTGCCCAGTTTCTTCTCGCAACACCTACCATAGTATCCCATGGAATTGATTTCATGAGTATCTCATCAACCCTTTTACTACCATCAAGTACCATTCCAAAACCACCGTTAATAGCTTTGCTTATACCTACTCCACCACCGTTGTGTAGAGCTACTAAACTCATTCCTCTTGCTGCATTTCCAGCAAAGCAGTGTATGGCCATATCAGCAGTTACGTTACTACCGTCTTTAATATTTGAAGTTTCTCTATAAGGTGAATCTGTACCCCCTGTATCGTGGTGGTCTCTTCCCAGCATAACAGGTCCTATTTCACCATCTCTTACCATTTTGTTAAATTTAAGAGCTATATCTCTTCTTCCCAAAGCGTCTTGATATAAAATTCTAGCTTGGGTTCCTACAACTAATTTGTTTTTCTCTGCATCTCTTATCCACACATAATTATCCCTATCCTGACCTCTTCTATTAGGGTCTATTATATCCATCGCTGCTTTATCGGTTTTTATAAGATCTTCGTGATTTCCGCTTAAGCAAACCCATCTAAATGGTCCGTATCCATAATCGAAAAGCATTGGACCCATAATATCTTCAACATAAGAAGGGAAAATAAATCCTTCACTGGTGTCTTTACCATTTTTTGCTATTTCCTTAGCTCCTGCATCAAAGACCGCTCTCATAAATGCATTCCCATAATCAAAGAAATAGGTCCCTTTATCTACCAGTTTCTTAACCAACTTAAAATGTTTAATCAAACTTTCGTCAACTTTTTTCTTAAATTCTTTCTTGTTGTTCTTAAGAAGTTCTGTTCTTTCTTCAAAAGTTAGTCCTTGAGGACAGTATCCTCCGTCGTAAGGCACATGACATGATGTCTGGTCTGATAGTAGTTCTATTTTAACATCATTATCTACAGCATATTCTAATAAATCTACTATATTTCCTTCATAAGCTATTGACATTGGTTCCTTTTTCTCTATGTACTCTTGAGCAATTGCAAAAGCTTCTTTAATACTATCTGTAGATTTAGATACCCAACCTTGTTCTATTCTCGTTTCTATTCTAGATTTATCAACTTCAGCAATTATTCCTACTCCGTTGGCTATTTCAACCGCTTTTGCTTGAGCTCCGCTCATTCCACCAAGACCAGAAGATACAAAAAGATGCCCTCTTATGTCTCCATCTTCTGCTACTCCTAATTTCATTCTTCCAGCATTTAATAGAGTATTAAAGGTACCATGTACAATTCCTTGTGGTCCTATATACATCCAACCACCTGCCGTCATTTGTCCGTAGCTGGAAACTCCCATAGCTGTAGCCTTTGCCCAGTCTTCTGGATTATCAAACATTCCCACCATAAGTCCATTTGTCAAGATAACCCTCGGACTTTTTTCGTTTGATTTAAATAATCCTAGTGGATGTCCAGACATAACTACGAGGGTTTGTTCTGTAGTAAGTTCTTCCAAGTATTTTTTAATCAATCGATACTGCATCCAGTTTTGACAAACCTGTCCTGTTTCACCATAGGTAACAAGTTCGTAAGGGTACAATGCTATATCAAAATCTAAATTGTTATCTATCATGACCTGCATTGCCTTACCTTCAGTACATTTTCCTTTATATTCCTCTATAGGCTTTCCTTTGATGTGTCCTTTTGGTCTATATCTATATCCGTAAATTCTTCCCATTGTCATAAGTTCTTCCAGAAACTCCGGTGCAAGTGTCTCATGGTGCTCTTCAGGCACGTATCTCAATGCATTCTTTAAAGCTAGTTTAATTTCTCTTTCTGTTAAAGTAACTTCTCTTTTTGGGGCTCTTCTGTATTTATCGTCGAATCCAGGATGTTCAGGTAATTCTGAATCTAATTTAATTGTCATTGATTTGGAAATATCAACATTATTTAACATGACAATCCTCCTTATAATATTTTAATTTTATATTTATATTATATATATATAACGTCTATAAAACGTCTACAAAAGAAAAAAATAGTCGATATTCTTCGACTATTTATCAAACATTTTTTTTATAGATTTTTCATCAGCACTGCAGACACCTTTTTCAGTTATTATACCGGTAATATATTTTGATGGTGTAACATCAAAAGCATAATTTTTGGCTTTACTTTTTTTAGGAGTTAAAAGAACTTTTTTTACTTCTCCGTCTAGCCAACCTTGGATGTACTTTACTTCTTCACCGCCTCTTTCTTCTATAGGTATTTCATTAACCCCATCTCTAATTTCCCAGTCGATAGTAGAAGATGGAAGAGCAGAATAAAAGGGCACCTGATTATCATAAGCTGCCAAAGCTTTCAGATAAGTTCCTATTTTATTAGCAACATCCCCTGTAAAAGTAGTGCGATCTGATCCAACTATAACCATATCAACCATACCCTTTTGCATGAGATATCCTCCTACATTATCAGCTATAATAGTATGATCAATACCGTGATTTCCTAATTCCCAGGCTGTAAGTCTGGCTCCTTGATTTCGTGGTCTTGTTTCATCAACCCAAACATGAACCTTAATCCCTTTTCTATAAGCTTCGTATATAGGAGAAGTTGCCGTACCGTAATCTACAAAAGCTAGCCATCCAGCATTGCAGTGGGTAAGTATATTAACAACTTTACCGTCTTTCTTTCTACTTATTTCTTCAATAATTTTACTTCCATATTCTCCTATTTTTTTACAACTTAATTCATCTTCTCTCGCTATATCTATAGCCTCTTGTCTTATTTTCTTTATTAACTCTTCTTTACTACCTGTTGTATTTATATTATTAATTTGTCTCTTTAAAGCATATTCTAGATTTACTGCCGTTGGTCTTGTTTTTTTAAGCATTTCTGCATCTTTTAATAAATAATCCTTATATTTTTCAACAGATATTTTTCGGGATAAATTTTCTTGGGCAGAAAGATACACTCCGTAACCTGCAGCTGCACCTATTAATCCTGCTCCTCTTAAGTGCATATCTTTTATTGCTTTTGCCATATCCTTTGTTGTTGATATAGTTTCTATTATAAATTTATGTGGTAGATACCTTTGATCAATTATTTTAACTCTTTCATCATCATCCAACCATATAGTTTTATATCTTTTATTTTTCACAAGCATAAAAAACCCTCCTAATAAATATATTATATTTTAATTAGGAGGGTTTTATCAAGTTTTTATTCAATTACAGCTATTAATTCTTGAGATTCCACCTGCTGTCCTTCTTTAATGTTTATTTCCTTTATTTTCCCCTTCACAGGTGCTATAATCTTAGTTTCCATCTTCATAGCTTCTATAATAGCTACCGGTTGATTTACTTCTACTTCTTGGTCTTCTTTTACTAAAATTTTTATAATTTTACCCGGTATGTTAGCTCCAATCTCTTTTTGATTTTCAGGATCTGCTTTTCGCTTTTCTTCTTTTATTATCGAACCCTTAATACTTTTATCTTTTATCCTAACTACTCTACGGTTTCCGTTAATCTCAAAAGCCACATCCCTATAACCTTCCTCGTCTAATTTTCTTACCTCAACTAATTTTACTACAAGAATCTTACCTTCAGCTATCTTTACTTCACAGGTTTCTCCTTCTTCCAGACCGTGAAAATAAACATCACTTCCCAGTAGGGTAAAGTCCCCTTCTTTCTCTACATAAGTCAAATATTCATCATATACTTTAGGATAAAGGGCATAGCTTAGTATGTCTTTAATACCGGCATTAATTTTATGCTTCTCTTCTATCTTATTTCTAATCTCGTTAAAATCTAAAGGTTCTAATAATTCTCCTGGTCTCACTGTAATAGGCTTCTCGTCTTTTAATACTAATTTCTGAAGTTTTTCTGGAAATCCCCCTTGGGGTTGGCCCATCATACCTCTAAAATATGAAACCACTGAATCAGGAAAATCCTGCCCTTTTGCCTTATCGTAGATATTCTCTGGAGTATAGTTATTTTGTACCATGAAAATAGCCAAATCTCCTACTACTTTTGATGATGGTGTAACTTTTATTATGTCTCCTAACATTATGTTTACTTTTTTATACATCTCTTTTACTTCTTTAAATTTATGACCTAAGCCAAAACTTTCTACCTGTGGTTTTAAATTAGAATACTGACCTCCAGGAATTTCATATTTGTATATTTCTGCAGTTCCTGACTTTAAGTCCGATTCAAATTTATTGTAAACAGGCCTCACGCTTCTCCAGTAATCAGATATTTCCTGTATCTTTTCCATATCTAATCCAGTTTCTCTTTCAGTATTTTCTAAAGCTGCTGCCACCGAGTTTAGTGCCGGTTGACTTGTAAGTCCTGACATACTGTTAAATGCTGTATCTACAATATCTACTCCTGCATTTGCAGCCATTAGTAATGCAGCCACACCGTTACCACTAGTATCGTGAGTATGTAAGTGAATTGGTATACTAATTTCATTCTTTAAAGCCCTTATTAATTTATCTGCTGCCAAAGGTTTTAAAAGTCCCGACATATCTTTTATCCCTAGTATATGGGCTCCTGCTTTTTCTAGTTCCTTAGCCATATTTACGTAATACTTAAGAGAATATTTATCTCTTTTTTTATCTAAAATATCACCAGTATAACACATACATGCTTCAGCTATCTTGCCCTGGTTTAAAACTTCGTCAATTGAAATTTCCATTCCTTTAATCCAGTTTAAGGAATCAAATATTCTAAATACATCAATGCCACTATTGGCAGATTCCTTAACAAATTCTCTAATAACATTATCTGGATAATTTTTATATCCTACTCCATTAGATCCTCTTAATAACATTTGGAAAAGAATATTTGGAATTTCTTCTCTCAATTTTTCCATTCTTTCCCAGGGAGATTCTTTTAAAAATCTGTAAGATACATCAAAAGTTGCTCCACCCCACATCTCTATAGAAAATAAGTCTGGAGCTAATCTTGCTACAGCAGGAGCAATTTTGAGCATATCTATTGTACGCATTCTAGTTGCCATAAGAGACTGATGAGCATCCCTCATAGTTGTATCTGTAAGTAGTAATTTCTTTTGATTTTTAATCCATTTAACTATTCCTTTTGATCCTTCTTTATCAAAGATATTTTTAGTACCTTCTTTTATGAAATTTTCATAATATTTAGGAATTCTAGGAACATCAAATTGAGGTTTTACTCCCCTAGTTTCATTTACTACTTTTTCTCCAATGTATTTTATAACTCTAAGTTCTGAATCTCTTCCACTTCTAATATCAAAAAGTTCCGGATTATCAGCTATAAAGCCAGTATCACACATACCTTTCACAAAAGTTTCATGATTTAAAACATTAAGAAGAAATCCTATGTTAGTTTTCACGCCTCTAACATTAAACTCTCTTAGAGCTCTCGAGGATTTGTTTACAGCATCTTTAAAGGTTCTAGCCTTGGAAGTTACCTTTACAAGCAAACTGTCGTAATAAGGGCTTATAACAGCCCCTGTAAAACCATTTCCACCATCAAGTCTAATACCTAATCCTGAACTTGACCTATAAACATCAATAGTACCGGTGTCAGGAGCAAAATTGTTAGCAGGATCTTCGGTAGTTACCCTACACTGTATTGCAAATCCATTCTGTCTTATATCTTCTTGAGATTTTATACCTATTTCTTCTGAGCTTAAGGGATATCCTTCAGCAATCAAAATTTGGGATTGTACAATATCAATTCCAGTTACTTCTTCAGTTACCGTGTGCTCAACCTGTATTCTAGGATTCATCTCAATAAAATAGTGGTCTCCCTTAGAATCTACTAAGAATTCTACCGTACCTGCATTAACGTAATCCACTGCTTTTGCAATAGATAAGGCATCTTCACATATTTCCTGTCTTTTCTTATCATCTATACACAAAGCTGGGGTAAATTCAATAATCTTCTGATGTCTCCTTTGAATAGAACAGTCTCTTTCAAATAGATGAACAATATTACCATGTTTATCCCCTAATATCTGTACTTCAATATGCTTTGGCTTTTCTAAATACTTTTCTATAAAAATATCGTCTATGCCGAAAGCTTTTTTTGCTTCATTTTTTGCACTTTTAAATTCGTCAATTAAATCTTCTTCTTTTCTAACAATTCTCATTCCTCTTCCGCCGCCGCCAGCTGCTGCCTTTAAAATAACAGGATATCCGCAATAGTTTGCAAAATCTACTGCATCTTTATGATTTTTTACAGCTTTTTCAATTCCTGGAATCGTAGGGACTCCTACTTTGTTAGCAACTTTTTTAGATTTTATTTTGTCTCCAAGCTGGTCCATCATTTCATGGTTTGGTCCAATAAAATCTATTCCAGACTCTTTACATTTTCTAGCAAATTCTACATTTTCAGATAAAAAGCCGTATCCTGGATGTATTGCATCCACACCTTTTGAAATAGCCATGTTTATAATTTCATCTATATCTAGATAAGCATCTACTGGACTTTTATTTTTACCAATCTGATAGGACTCATCGGCCTTTGTTCTAAAAAGAGAATTTTTATCTTCTTCTGAATAAATAGCTACAGACCTAATTCCCATTTCTTTACATGCTCTAAATACTCTTATGGCGATTTCTCCCCTATTTGCCACTAAAATTCTTTTAAATTTTCTCATAATTATTACACCACCTATTTCACTTTAGAATATAGCATAGCAAAATTAAATTAATTTTTCAACCTTATTTGTTTATTATTTTAATTTTTTCTTTAGTAAACTTTTTCGAATTCTGTTTTGTGTAATTTTAAAAACTTGTGTCCGCAAAAAAAATACACCTTTCATAAGTTTATTTAAGGTGTACACTTTATTTATTAAGGTTTTATTCAGAATTAATTATAAATATTATTTATTAAATTCCGTAATATTTTTTCTATACCTATAAGGTACAAATTGAAATTGAGCCTTTAAGTTTTTCCTATCATCTATGCTTATAGAATTAAAATATTCTCTCCACATTTTTTCATAAATTTCTTCTTCATCTTTGAATTTATCATAAATTCTTTTATCAATTTTTGAAAGATACCATTCATTTTTATTATATGTACCAGCTTTTAATCTCTTTTCATCAAAAATTATTAAGTTCTCATTTTTATACCTATCGGAAAAATGGGGCATAATAAGTTCTGTAATATCATGATCTGGTGAATATTTTGAAAATAACACTCCATTAATATCTTTAAATCTAATTATCCCTAAAAATCTATGTTTTTCTTTAGATACTTTATCATATATTTTTTGAAGAGGAAAAGTATCTTCATGAGAATATAGACCAGTAATATTTCCTTTTATTAAACCTAATTTTACAAATTTTATAATAAACATTTCTTTTTTTTCTTCGTTTGATAGAAAACTATAATAAATTAACTTTAAGGCCCTACTAGAAATTTTATCCCTTATTAATCCTTCCATTTTTTGAGATAAATCTTCATTAGTTTTCACTATTTTATAATTTGATGTCAAGGATTCTTGATAGAATTTTTTTGAATAAATACCTGTACTTTCTCTGTATTTAAAATGAAGGTATAAAGAAGTCATAAATCCTGTGTAAGTACCATCATATAAATAATCCATTTGACCTCCTTAAAAAAATGATATCTGTCGGCTGTTTTCCATTTCTCCTAATTTGTACTTAATTAACTCGGGACTAATATCTATACCACCGTAGTATTTTCCACTGCAAGTTATAAAATATTTTGCTCTTTTCAATACCACTCCAATTCTTTTTAGATTATCATAGTTTAAAGGGAAAAATTTTCTCTCTTTTACTATTCTTCCTGCTGATTTTGGACCTATCCCTGGTATTCTTAAAAGCTCGTCATAGGATACCTTGTTTATTTCTTTTGGAAACTGGCCAATGTTATTGAAAGCCCAATTGATTTTGGGATCGAACTCCAAGTCGAAATTTCTAATTTCTTCAGATAGTAATTCATCCGCTCTAAAGTTATAAAACCTTAAGAGCCAATCAGCCTGATATAATCTGTGCTCTCTTTTTAAAGGAGGTTTTGTGTTGACAGCCGGTAGCAGTGAGTTTTCAACCACCGGTATATATGCTGAATAAAAAACTCTTTTTAAACTAAACTTATCATATAGTATTTGACTGGTCTTTAAAAGTTGATAATCACTATCCTGAGATGCTCCTACAATCATCTGGGTCGTTTGTCCTGCAGGTAAAAATTTTTTAGCCTTTTTATATCTGCTTCTTTCATCTCTATTTTCCATTATTTTGTTATTTAAATCTCTCATCGGCAGAAGTAGAGTTTTTGTTTTTTTCTGAGGAGCCAAAAGTTTTAAACTCTTTTCACTTGGTAATTCTATATTTATACTTAGTCTATCAGCTAAAAATCCTAGTTTATTCATTAAATCTTTAGAAGTATTAGGAATTCCTTTCACATGAATATATCCAGAAAATCCGTATTTAAACCTAAGTATTTCCAGAGCTTTACAAATATTTTCAGATGTGTAGTCAGGATTTTTTTCTACTGCCGAAGACAAAAAAAGACCTTCAATATAATTTCTCCTATAAAATTCAAAAGTTAGTTTTGCTATTTCTTCCGGAGAAAAAGAAGCTCTCTTTATATCATTGCTAACCCTATTAATACAGTAGGTACAATCATAAATGCAGTTGTTAGACATCAACACCTTAAGTAATGATATACATCTACCATCACTTGACCATGTATGACATATTCCAAAAGACCTCGAACTGCCAATTTTACCCTTATTTTTTCTCTCTACACCGCTAGATGAGCATGATACATCATATTTTGCACCTTCAGCTAAAATTTTAAGTTTTGTTATTAAATTATCCATATTATCACCATAAAGAACGTTTGTTCTATTATAGCATTTTTAATACTATTTGCCAAGAATATTTTCTTTTTTCCAGTTAATTATTTCTATAGCAGTTTTATAAGAATTATCGTTTTTCAACTCCAAATCATAGTCATATTCTTTAGACTTATTTTGATACATTGAATCGTAGTAATTTATCATTAATTCTTTAGCTACATAGTCAAAATCGTTATTTTCAACTTTATTTTTTAATTCTTTTATCCTTTCTTTTGAGATATATTTCTTCAATCTATCTATGTTTTTTATGGATTCTTCTTTCCAAAACTTGTTTTGAATATAATCATTCCTTAGTATCTCTATTCTTTTCTCAGTACTTGCATCTACATATATGTGTATACCCGATTTCATCTTATCATGGATATATTTTGGTATCATTGCACTTCCAACTCTTCTACTTTCTGCTTCCACAAAAATATAATCATCTTTTGCTTTATCCATGTAATTAAATATTTTAGATTCAAAGTTTTTTTGACTGCTAGGTTCTCCTAGTCCTATCCCTCCTAGTAGTGACCCTCTGTGGTTTGCTGCCTTTTCAAAATCAAGTATATACTCACCTTCTTTTTTTAATTCATTAAGTATCTCAGTTTTACCTACTCCTGTATTACCGTGAATCACTATATATTTCATTTTGTCATTAAGTTTAGGAAGATTTTCATATATATATTTTCTGTATTTTTTGTAACCACCATCTACTTTTATTATATTCATTCCAACGGATGAGAATGCAGAAGCAAAAAAAGTACTTCTATACCCACCTCTCGCACAGTATGCCGCAAGCTGCTTATCTTCTGAATCAATTAATTCATTAATTTTTCCAAAAAAATTAGGTAGTTTTTTGGATACAATTTCAACTCCAAGTCTTCTAGCTTCAGTAACACTTTGCTGTTTATATGCAGTACCTATGAGGCTTCTTTCTTCATCATTAAATAATGGGATGTTTATAGAATCTATTATCCTTTCAGAACTATGCTCTCCAGGACTTCTTACATCAATAAATATGCTGTTGTCTTTTAATTTTTCATACGGTCTAGTTATAAGCATTTTTCCCTCCTATAATAGATTATTATACCACATATTCAAAAAGAAAAAAGGCGGTCCTTTGAAGACCACCTTCCATTATTTTTTCAAATTATTGTACTAATTCAAATCCTTGGTTTGCCCATCCTAATGGTGCATTGGATTCCATTCCAACTCCACCGTTAAGAGAAACTGCATCGTATCCTAAAAGTCTCAATATTCCAACTGTTTGACCAGCCGTTTGACCAGTATAGCAGTAAACTACAATAGTCTTATCCTTTGGTAAGTCACTGAACCCTTCCTGCATTCCTTTACCAAATGGTAAAAGTTCAGCAGTAGGTATATGTCCTTCATCATAAGCACTTTGACTTCTTATTGACAGCACATATATGCTATCATCTTCAGCTTCGATTAGGCTATTAAGATCTGCTTCACTAATTTTATAGTTTGCATAAGTAGTTCCAGCCACATCTGCTAATCCTTCATAGTAATCAGTAATAGCTGCTTGAATGGTTGGATCAACTTCTGCTACGTCCTCGCCAAATTCATTAGCTTCTGTCTCTAAATATGCTTCATATCCATCAACTTTTGCTATTCCATAGTTAAATCCTAAGTTTACTGATATAGCATCTATACCTGCAACTCTCAATGTAGCTACAGCTTGACCTGCTGTTTGTCCTGAATAACAGTATACATAAACCGGAGTCCCTGATGGTAACTGAGGTATTTTTGCTAAATTTTCTGCAATTGCAGGGCCCCAAGGTGCGTTGTAAGCGCCTTTTACGTGACCTTCAGCATAAGCATCTGCCTGTCTTATATCAAGAACAAACATATCTTCTCCAGCTTCAACTTTTTCTAAAAATTCAGCCTGTCCAATTTTATTAATGTCATCTGATAAGTTAGCAAAATAAGCCATTGCTGCATCTTCCACTACATTTTCAGTTCCCTCTTGGTTATGAAGTGGATAACCTTGATTTACCCATCCTAAAGGTGAATTTGAAGGCATTCCAATACCACCATTTAAAGAAACTGCATCGTATCCTAAAAGTCTAAGACCTGCTACGGTTTGACCTGCTGTTTGTCCTGTGTAGCAGTATACTACGATGGTTTTATCTTTTGGTAAATCTCCGAATCCTTCTTGCATTCCTTTACCAAATGGTAGTAACTCAGCTCCAGTTATATGTCCTTCGTTGTATGCATCCTCACCTCTAATAGATAATATATATATGCTGTCGTCGCCTTCTTCTATTAGTGTGTTAAGGTCTGCTTCACTTATTTTGTAATTTGCATAAGTTGTTCCTGCTACATCTGCTAATCCTTCATAATATTCAGTCAATGCCATTTGGATTGATGGATCTATATCTGTAATCGCAGGACCAAATTCATATTCATAAGTTTCAATATAATCTTCGTATCCTTCTACTTTTGATATACCATAGTTAAAACCTAAGTTTACTGATTTTGCATCGATACCAGCCATGTTTAATGTAGCTACAGCTTGACCTGCAGTCTGTCCTGAATAACAGTAAACATAAACAGTTTTGTCCGTTGGTAATTTATCCAAGTTTTCAGCTATTGCCGGGCCCCATGGTGCATTATATGCTCCTATTATATGTCCCTCAGCATAAGCATCTGCCTGTCTTATATCGAGAACAAACATGTCTTCGCCGTTAGCTACTTTTTCTATGAAATCTGCCTGTCCAATTTTATAAATATCTTCTGGCATTTCAGAAAAATAACTATTTACAGCAGCTTCAACTGTTGCCGGATCAATTTCAGCTGGCTCTTCAGCTGGTTCTTCCTCTTCTGGCTCTTCAGCCGGTTCTTCCTGTTCTGGTTCTTCAGCTGGCTCTTCACTTGGAGAGCAGGCTGCCATACTAAATACTAATGCTATTACAGTAAGTAATACTAAAAATCTTTTTAAAAGTGTGTTCATTTAAATCCTCCTATTTGATTTAATTTTTAACCCCTAAATTTAATTTATTTATCAACTTCCATCTGAAGATGATGGTGGCGGTGCTGGTGTATCAGCTGGTTCTTCAGCTGGCACTTCATCACTATCGCTCCATTCTACCCATGCTCCATCATATAGCTTTAAATTTCTGTATCCAGCATTATATAAGGCTGCAAATGATTGGGCTCCTCTTATAGAAGTTTTACAAAACATTACAATTGTTTGATCTGGAGTTATCCCAATATCAATATAATCATTTTGAATGTCTTTTGGAGATTTAAAAGCTCCAGTTGAATAATTATTGTTTTCAAAATTATATAGTACTGACCCTGGTATAGTTCCCGCTGCATATTCTTCTTGGGTTCTTGTATCTAAAAGTAGAATGTCTTCTTGAGGTTCGTTTAGATAACCTTCAATTTCTTCTTTTGTTGCAATGTAATCTGTATTAAGTTCTTCAGCTGTAAATTGAGCTTTTTCTACTTCAGGAACTTCCTGAACAAATTCAACTCCATCTTTAGCTAGAGCATTTACTCCACCGTTTATGATTTTTGCATTTTCATGTCCATATACTAAAAGCGTCCACCATAATCTAGCTGCATCCATATTTTTGTTATTATCATAAACAACTACTAATGTATCATTAGATATACCACTATTGCCCATAACATTTTCAATACGAACTTTTGGTGCCAACATATTTGGATACGGCTTATCTGTAACTATTGCACTTCTCGGTATATTTACAGCACCTTCTACATGATATGCTTCATATTCAGCTTCGTTTCGAGCATCAATAAGTACTACATTTTCTTCCTTTACTAATTCTAAAGCTTCACTTGGTGAAATTATAACTGTCCCTTCTTCAGCGAAATCATATGTAGCACAACCACTTAGACCAGCTACTGACGCTAGAAGTAAGGAAGCAATCAATATTAAAGATATTTTTCGCATCTCTACCTCCATTCCTTTCATTTTGAAATTAATTGTTAAATAATACACAATATATTATATGATAAAAGGTTTTCATTTTGATACCGTCTTTTATTATACTGTATTTGATTAGGTTATATCCTTTATTTTTTGTTGATTTTTATGTATAATATTTATTGATATTTAAATGAAAGATGGTATTTTATGAAAAGATATTTAATAGAAATAAAAAATAAATTCGACCAAAAATATATTGCATTATTTTTAACATTGTATTTTATATTTAACATTATATTTTTAACAAAGTATCCTTTTATGCATTCTGATGAATCTTGGTTAAGTGGTTTGTCAAGATTGTATATAGAAAAAGGTACTCCTATTGTTACCGAATCTTTTTTTGACCTACTTCCAAGATTTCCCCACAGTATAAAAATATTTTTCCATTATATTCAGGGATTATTTATGATGGTTTTCGGATATAATTTATTTGCTTTTAGGTTGATATCCCTTTTGTTTAGTATAGGTTCTTTATATTTTATTTATAAAATATCCTTAAGAATTTTCAATTCTAGTAAACTGTCTTTTTTAGTTACAGTACTTTTAGCTTTTGATATACACTTCATATATACTTCACATTTTGCAAGACAAGAAGCTGTAATTCTTTTTTTTATGATTTTCGTTTTTTTCTATTATATTAAATATGAAGATTCATTAAAGAAATCTATTGTCCTTGGTATAATAACTGGTTTAAATATAGGAATTCACCCTAATAGTCTATTCATAGCTGCTGTGTTAGGTTCTATGTATATCTACGATATAGTATTTGGAAAAAAATCTACCCTTAAATCTATGCTAGTATATGTTATAGTTACCGGTAGTTTTGCTGCTATTTTTGTTGGTTTAAATTTGTACTTTGATCCAAATTTTTTCCAAAATTATAAGGAATTTGGAGATCAATTTAATGTTTTTGCGAAGCCAACAGACAGGATAGGTGAAATCAAAAACTTTTATCTTAAGCTTTTCTATCAAGTAAGTGGAACCTATTATATCCCTAATATTAAATTACAACTGCTTTTATTCTCAATTATTTATATAATCAGTTTTGTTAGGTTTTTAATTAAGAAAAACACGGATAAATTTAGATTTCTAGGAATGTTAATTTTTATTATTGGGGCTATTAATATTACTTACATAGTTATTGGAAGATATAATCAAACCAGTATTATTTTTCTTTTTCCATTCTTCTGGATTCTATTTGCTGAAAACATAAGAAGTTTTAAATATAAAAATATCCTGATACTTTTTTTATCATTGGTTTTACTTATAATATCAATATTCAGTATAATTCCTTATTTAAATAATGATTACAAAAATTATTTAGAAAATATTGGTGATTACATAGATGATGAATCAACAGTTTTAGCTAACTTAAATACTGAGTATTATTTCCACAATAATACTTTATATGATTATAGGAATCTGCATTTTTTGAAAGAAAATGATATGTCTTTCTCTGAATATATACAAAAAAATAACATAGAGTATATAATATATCCAGAAGAAATGGATTTTATATACAACAGCAGACCTGTATGGAATTTCATTTATGGTAATCTGTACTACTACTACGAAGATATGGAATCATACATAAAAGAAAACTGTCAATTGATTCATCAATTTGACAGCCCTTACGCTATGAGGTTAAGCATGTATATGTATGAGGATGTTTGGAATGTAAAAATCTACAAAGTTACAAATTAAAGTTATATAAAAAATTTCATAAGCATTTTGCTACCTATTACTGCACCTAAAAACATAAATATTCCATAAATCCAGCCGGATAAAGACAGGGTGGAAATACCACTATATAGTGCTCCAATATTACATCCAAAAGCTATTCTAGCCCCGTATCCCATTAGCAATCCTCCTATAACAGCTCCTAAGATTTGTCTAC
>DPPH01000052.1:0-10444 GCA_003539375.1 Clostridiales bacterium | reverse complement strand
CCACCAAACATTTCTAAGATCCAAGCTCCCCAGTTAGCTAAAACTCCTGACACACCCCAGGGATTTCCGGTAACAGAAAAATTTATAATCTGAAATATAGACAGTAAAATAGCACCTATAATGTAGGGATAGGATTTTTTAAAAATTTTAATATATGTTTTATTGTTGTTAATAATATCAAATATTTTCAAGTTATCCTCCCAATTACATCTTTTTATCTTCCCATTTTTTAGCAAGTATATATATCAAAATTATAATAATCAAATTTGCAACAAGACCACCGAACAATCCGAATATATCCGGCAAATAAATTTTAATCCCTTGTGAAATAAAATTTTCTTCCCACCATTGATAGTCTCTAGCTCCCCATAAAGAGCCTACTATAAAAAAAATTAAAGTTATTACTTGAAGTTGAAATCCTTCACCTATTCTCATAAAAGTTCCTGAAGCACAACCACCTGAAATAACCATTCCTATTCCAAAAGTAAATGCACCTAAGGCTGTTGCTAAACTAATAGGAACTACATAGTCCATACCAGGAACTGGATTCCCTTGGGTTATATTTATATATTTAATTATTGTAAAGCCAATTGAAGTTAAGGCAAAAGCAATTAAAACAGCTCTAGTAAGTATGGTAGACCCTGTTAGATATGGGTCTCTAAAGGATGCCGTGAAGCAAAATCTTGATTTTTGTAGGACAAATCCAAAACATAAACCTATACCCCAGTAAAAAGCCAAATCAAAGGATTTTTTATGTAGATATATAGCAAATATCAAAGATATTATAAGTATACCCGCGGCATAAGGTGTTTGATTTTTAATAATATATTTATTTTTATTAATTTCATTTTTAGAATGTTCGTTATTTTCGTTCAAATTTCCACCCCTAAGCGGTTTTTAAATATTACACTTTATACATCTAATAATAGTCTAACATAGTTTTCTTTTTTTTGAAATATTTGATATAATTATTAAATAACATAAGCTTATAAAAAAGGAGTAACTAAATGCATATAGAATATTTTAATTACTTTTATCAGGTAGCTAAGGTAAAAAGTATATCAAAAGTAGCTAAACAAATTCATATATCTCAATCAGCTTTGTCACAACAAATACAAAAATTTGAAAATAGTGTTGGTTACCAGCTCTTTAAAAGAAGTAATAAGGGAGTAGAACTAACTGAGATGGGTGAAATAGTTCTCCAGTATAGCGAAAATATCCTTAATACTTACAAGAAAATGATGACTGATTTAGAAAAAGGAAGTAATATATCAAATACTGTAGCTATACAGGCATGTCATTCTATTTCCCATTATGCTCTACCCTGCAGTATATATAAAATTAAAGAAAAATTTCCTTACCACCAGTATGAGCTCTCAACAAGTTCTTCAGATAAAATTCGAAGCAGTGTTGAAAATAATATCTGTGATATAGGATTTGTATATGGTAAAGGTAATGAAGAAAACTTGGAATACTATGAAGTTGGCCGTAATAAATTTGTCTTAACATCATCTTTTTATTATGAAACACCCAAGGAAATATCCGTTGAAGATCTTAAAAATTATCCGATAATTTCAATGTCATATGACAATCAAATTACAACAGCTTTTGAAGAAAATTTAAATGAACATGATGTTGATTATGATGATTTAAATATAATATTTACTCTAGATTCTATTGAAGCTATAAAATCTTCTTTAAATAGAAAACACGGATTGGCTCTTTTACCTTATATTTCTATAAAAGAAGAGTTGTATAAAAAGACCTATAAGGTAATCCAAGTTAAAGATTTTGAAATAAGTATAAAAGTTTATATGGTCACAAGAAAAGAAAGCAAAAACAGTAAAGCCGTAGTAGAATTTGCAAATCTATTTAAAAAAATAGGAAAAGATAGTTTTTGCTAAGGTTTGGTTATTCTAATTTCCCAAACCCCATTCATAACTTCTTCACTTTCCACACTATATTTTTTGAATTTGTTGGCTACGGATTCTACTGTACAGCTATGGTCAGTAACAACTTCTAACACTTCTCCATCAGGAAGAGTTTTAAGTTGTTTTTCTATTTTCATTATAGGTACTGGACAAATATCGCCAAAACAATCAATTTTTATCAATTTTATCATTCCTTAATATTTTTATTTTTTATTATAGATTATATTTATAATAATGTAAATAATAGTTTGTGATTTTTTTAGTAATCTTTTTAGGTGGGTGAAAAATGAAAGAGAAATTTTCTGTAGTAATTCCAGTATATAACAGCGAAAAAACTTTAGAGAAATTATACTTAAAAATTAAGCAGGAATTACTAAAAATAACCAGTTCTTACGAGTTTATTTTTGTAGATGATAAAAGTAAGGACAATAGTTTTAATATAATTGAAGAATTATGTTCAAAGGACTGTAATGTTATTGGAATAAAGTTAAATAAAAATTACGGTCAGCAAAATGCAGTTTTCTGTGGATTAAATTATGCTAGTGGTGATTATATAATAAATATGGATGATGACTTGCAGCATAATCCTAAATATATTAAAGATATGTATGTAGAGTTAAAAAAAGGTTACGATATTGTATATGCTGTAACTCAAGTAAAATATCATAAATTATATAGAAATATAGGCTCAAAGCTAACAGATAAATTATTTAATCTTCTCTTAAAAAAGCCTAAAGATAAAAGGGTTAGCAGTTATAGGATACTTAAAAAAGATTTGAGAAATTTAATACTTAAGGAAAAAAGAGCCTACAATTATATTTCTGCAAGTATATTGAAAAATACTAAAAACATTGGAAATATATACTATGAACACAGTGCTCGAAAACACGGAAACTCTAATTATACTTTTCTAAAACAATTAAAAATCTTTCTAAGAATATATTTATATTATTCCAACAATGTGATTTTTAAATTCTTCTTGAAAAGAAATGAGCCTTTTATAATAGAAAAGATATTAAACACCAGAAAGGAAAAATGATAATGAGATTTTTAGTGTTAGGTGCAGGAAGCTGTCAGTTAAACTTAATAAAATATTTAATTAAAAATAATCACGTGGTAATTGTAACAGATTATAACAAAGATTCTATTGGTAAAAAATATGCCGATTATAGTGAAATGATAAGCACCTTTGATCTCGAAGGCATTGTAAGTATTGCCAAAAAACATAAAGTAGATACAATAATTACTGCAGGAACGGACCAACCTGTTTATTATGCTTCTAAAGCATGTGAAATACTCGGTTTGACTAACTATATATATTCAGACCTTGCCTTATTAGTTACCGATAAAAGGAAAATGAAAGATATATTCAAGCTAAATAATATCCCAACTGTAAAATATAAGTTTATTAGACTAGATGAAAATATCAATAATCTTGATGATGACTTTTTTCCGGGAGTTATTAAACCCTTAGATAGTCAAGGTCAAAGAGGTGTACTCTATATAGAGGATAAAAGGGATTTGATAAATAAAATCCAGATACCATTTCAATTCACTGAACAGTCGGAAATACTACTAGAAAAATACTATGATAATGATGAAATAACCCTTTCAGGATGGGTAGTAGATGGAGAAACTAAAACACTATCTATAAGCGATAGGGTAACCTATAATAATTTTCCCCACATAGGCATATGCATTTCTCATAATTATCCTTCTAAACATTATGAAAAACATCATGAAGAAATAATCGCTATCTCAGAAAAAATAGTAAAGGTTTTTAATATAAAAAAAGGACCAATCTATTTTCAAATGCTCATTGGAAAAGATGGTATTATGGTTAATGAGATTGCCTGTAGAATAGGAGGTGCCTTTGAAGATGTTTATATAGCTCATGCTTCAAAGGTAGACATGTGTGATTTACTTATTAGGGATTCTCTTGGATTAGAACAGAAGCAAAAAATTAATTCTAACAGTATATCTAAAAATAAGAAAATATCAGTTCAATTATTTTTTGCTAATCAAGGAAAAATATCTTTTTTATCTTCCTTTTCAGAACTCGTAGAAAATAATTTAGTTTTAGAAGGAAGATTCAACTTTAATGTAGGAGATACTATCAAAAAAACAGAAAATGCCACTCAAAGAGTTGGACATTTTATAGTAGAAGCTGATACTAATGAACTTTTGTATGAAAAAGTCGATGAGGTTTTTAAAAGAATAAAAATTTTAGATAAAAAAGGGAATAACCTAGTTATCCCCTATAAAGACCACTTTTAAAGATAACTGGTATCATTATATACTATCTCTTCAAAATTTTCTCCATCATAATGGTATATTGACAAGCTGCAGTTATCCACAACGTTTTTAAACCATGTGCTACCATCAGGTTTATCGAACATTTCTGCAACAATACTCCTTATAGTACCGCCGTGAGCAACAATTAGTATATCTTTACCCCAGTGTTTATTTAAGATTTCCTTGTACCCATTGGCTACTCTTTTATAAAATTTCTCAAGAGATTCTCCTTTTGGATATACGAATCCAAAGGGATTTTCTCTTAGTTTGTCCTTTGCTTCTGGATTTTCTCTCCAAATATCTTCAAATTTATTTCCTTGAAATTCACCACAGTTGATTTCTTTTAATTTATTTTCTAATTCTATTTCTATATCTCTATTTCCCTTTATTATTCGAGCTGTCTTATGAGCTCTTTCTAAAGGACTAGATATAATTAGATCTAGCTTTACGTCTGCTAATCTTTCCTTGAGCTTTTTAGCTCCTTCCAATCCTTTTCTGGTAAGTTCAGAGTCTAAGTGTCCTTGAATTCTTTTTTCTATATTCCATTTGGTTTCACCGTGTCTTGTGATATATATTTTCATAGTTCCTCCCGTTTTGTATGCAAAAAAAGGACTTATACTGTTTCCTTTCCAAAATAATTTTATTTATAAAAAAAGCACAAGAGTAATAACCCTTGTGCAATTCATGATGGTGCGGGTGAAGAGACTCGAACTCCCACGTCAAAGACACTAGATCCTAAGTCTAGCGCGTCTGCCAATTCCGCCACACCCGCTTAGTCACAAAACTTATTATATATATTATTGGGTTCTATGTCAATAGTTTTTCAAAATTATTTTTTCTTTTTTTTACTTTTACTTGTTGGTGCAAAACTTACTATACATTTCATCTAAATCTAAAGAATTTACATATAGTCCTGTTCCCAACTCAAAACCTCCAAATTTTCCCTTTCTTGGAATTACATGTACATGCCACTTAAATTTAGGAGACTTGATATTTTTAGGAAGGGAATGTATGTAAATATTGAAGGGAATAGTACCGTAAACTTCGTTAATTTTACTAAATATCTCTTTAAAAGATTCTGCTAAATCAACAATCTCTTCATCTTTTATATCATTAAATCTTCCTGAGTTTCTATTTTCGATTATCATTTCGCCAGATAAATAAGAATCTTCAGGAATAAAAACTTCAAAATTTTTATTTTCTGTTATAATTTTTTTATCTCCCCACAGGGAATACTTTTTTAGAGTTTTTATTTCTCTTTTTATTTCTGGGGGTATAAATGACATGGATAATATTTGACTGTGAGAATGAATTTTTGATGCACCAGCACTTTTAAGATGGTTTTTATATATTATTGTATACTCTACATTTTCGTCTCCATCAAGCTCTATAAATCGGTTTCTATACATTTTTATTATGTTTTCAAACTCTTCTATTGTAAAGTCGTAAAAATTCCTTAGATGCTCTCTAGTTTCTATTAAAACCTCATGTTTTCCGTAGTCACATTTGTTCTTTTGATATTCTTCAATATTTGTTACTAAGGCTGGATATTTATTATCTATTGCCTTAACTACCCACTTGCCGTCTTCTTCAATAGTAAAATTTGCCTTTTCTTCATTTTCGCCAGGGCAAAAGGGACATTCTTTTCCCTCTTCTTTTCCTATAAAATCATTTTCTCTAGAATCTCTAAGTTTATTTATTAAAACCTGTCTCCCTGTATGTTTGTTAGTGACTAATTTCATAATGTTCATCCCTTTCTTTAGAAATAGCTAATTTGAACTGTTCTTCGGAATTTATATCAAATGCCTTACCTTCATTAATTAGTTTCTTATTTAACTCCATACCCTTATTTTGGGTATTTATACCATAACAAAATATTTTTTTCGAATATTTCTCTCCAAATTTAGCAGTATGTACAGTCCCACTACCAAGACTACTTTGTAATATAAAAATGCTTTCTGATAATGCTGCCTGTAGTCTATCACGCATTATATAATCGTACTTCTCTGGGCTTTCAAAGGGTGGTTTTTCACTAATTAAACAACCCTCTTCTTCAAGAATTTCATTACTTAAAGTTGTATTCTTTTTAGGATATATATTTTGTATTCCTGATGGTAAAACTGCTAAAGTTTTTCCACTTAACAGATTCTTATTGGTAAGTAGAGCTCCTCTATGACCAGCTGTATCGCAACCTATAGCAAGACCACTTACTATGTTTACTCCCATATCTACTGCAAGTTTAGAAAATTTAACTCCAATCTTGTAGTTCTCTTTACTCACCTTTCTGCTGCCTATAAAGGCTAAGTTGTAACCTGTTTTCATTATATCATGATTACCTTTAGAAAATAAAATTACGGGTTTGTCATTTCCAATTTTTTTTAACCTATCTGGATAATCATCATCTAAAAAACTAAATATTTTTATTTTATTGAGATAGCATTGTTCAAGTAGTTTTTCTGCTTTTAGTTTTGATTTGTCTATATGTATTCCCATAAATTTTTTATTTGTGATTTCCTCAATTAATGATATGTAGTCATTAAAATCAAGGTTTATCAATCTCCTGTTACTTACATGATTATATAATTTAAGAACTGTTTTACTTCCTACATCAGGGAGCTGCATAAGAGTTATAATATCTGTTTTTTCCATTAAATCATCACCTTTTTACATTATATAATTTTAGCAGATAATAATAAAGGAAGAATAAAAAAAGAATTCCAGCTTAAAGCTGAAATTCTTGAAGTATTTAACTTAACCTTACCCGAAAAACATAAGGAGTACACCGGCAGCAACTGCAGATCCGATTACTCCAGCTACGTTAGGTCCCATAGCATGCATAAGTAGGAAGTTTGATGGGTTGTATTTTCTTCCTTCTTTTTGTACTACTCTGGCTGCCATTGGTACAGCTGATACTCCTGCTGCTCCAATAAGGGGGTTGACTTTTCCTTTGCTTGTTTTGTACATGATTTTTCCAAAGATTACTCCTGTTGCTGTTCCTATGGAAAAGGCTATTAGTCCTAGGGCTATGATTTTTAGGGTTGCAGGGGTTAAAAATAGTTTTGCTTCTGCCTTTGCTCCTACTGTTAGTCCTAAGAATATTGTTACTATGTACATTAGTGAGTTTTGTGATACTTCTGTTAGTTTTGGTACTACCTGGGATTCTTTTATCAGGTTACCAAACATTAGCATTCCTATTAATGGGGCTGCTGATGGTAGTAAGAGTACTGTAAAGATTGTTACTATTATTGGAAATAGTATTTTTTCTTTTTGACTTACCGGTCTTAGCTGCTCCATTTTTACTTGTCTTTCTTCTTTTGTTGTTAGGGCTTTCATTATCGGCGGTTGTATTATCGGTACTAATGCCATGTATGAGTATGCTGCTATTGCTATTGGTCCTAGTAGATCTGGTGCAAGCATACTTGTTAAGTATAGTGCTGTTGGTCCGTCTGCTCCTCCTATGATTCCTATTGAGGCTGCTTCCGGGCCTGTAAATCCTAGTACTATTGCTCCTATGAATGTGAAGAATATTCCAAATTGCGCTGCTGCTCCAAGGAGTATGCTTCTTGGGTTTGCTATTAGGGGTCCAAAGTCTGTTCCTGCTCCTACGCATAAGAATATCAGCGGTGGGTACAGTCCTTTTTCTGTTCCTATGTAGATTAGTTTTAGTAGTCCACTATCTTCCATTAGTCCTGCTAGTGGTAAATTTACTAATAGCATTCCAAAGGCTATCGGCACAAGTAGGTATGGTTCATATCCTTTTTTGATTGCCAGGTATAAAAAGATGCATGCTATTGCTATCATGATCATTTCTCCCGGTATCTTTATTACGTATGAGCCTATTTGTGTTTCCATCCAGTGACTAGGATTTATTAGTTGAGAAAATCCGGTGCTATTGTAAAATTCTTGTAGTATTTCTCCCATTATTTCTAATTCCTCCTATTTTTACTCTAGTCCTACTAGTGGGTCTCCTGTGTTTACACTACTTCCTTTTGGCGCGTATATTTTTGTTACTTTTCCGTCTGTGTCTGCTGTTATTTCGTTTTCCATTTTCATTGCTTCTAGTATTAGTACTACATCTCCTGCTTTTACGCTTTGTCCTTCTTCTACTTTTACTTCTAGTACTGTTCCAGGCATTGGTGCTGTTACGTCCCCTGCTCCTGCTGAAGGCGCTGGTTGTGAAGGCTGTGCTTTTTTAGCCGGCGTAGGTGCAGATTGTGTAGCTTGTGGTTTAGGGGCTGGTGCAGATTGTGTTTGTCCCCCTCCATTTATTTCTTCTACTTCTACTTCGTAGGTTTTTCCGTTTACTGTGATGTTGTATTTTTTCATTTTCTTTTTTTCCTCCTAGTTCATGTTTTCTATTCTTCCCGTTTGTGCCCAGGTTGGGTCCTGTATTTGTCTTATGCTTTTGATTATTAGTTTGTCTTTGCTTGTTTTTAAATTTGCCACTAGGGCTGCTGTTATTACTGCTATTATTTCACTTTCATCTTCTTGTGGTTTTGTAGGTACTGGTTTTTCTTCTTGTACTGGTTTGTCTTTTGCTTCTTTTTTTGCCAGTGCCTTTTGTTCTCTTTCACTTTGAATTTTAAATCCGTCTAGTATCAAGTTTATTGCAAAGAGTACTAAAAATACCAGTCCCATGCTGAATATGGTTACGGTTATGGCTTCCGCTGCGCTTACTTCGTTTCCTATCATTTTTTCATCTCCTCTATACCGGTATGTTTCCGTGCTTTTTCTTTGGGTTTTGTTCTCTTTTTCCTGCTAGCATTTCTAAAGCACTTATTATCCTTTTTCTTGTGGAAGATGGTTCGATTACATCGTCTATGTATCCTCTTGCTGCTGCTTTGTATGGGTTGGCTACATTTTCTGTGTATTCATTTATTTTTTCTTGTCTTTTTTCCTGCGGGTTTTGGGCTGCATTTATTTCTTTTCTAAATATTATGTTTGCTGCTCCTGATGGTCCCATTACTGCTATTTCTGCTGTTGGCCATCCGTATACTACGTCTGCTCCTAGGTGTCTTGAGCACATTGCTATGTATGCTCCTCCGTAGGCTTTTCTTGTTATTAGAGTTATCTTTGGTACTGTTGCTTCTGAGTAGGCATATAGTAGTTTTGCTCCGTGTCTTATTATGCCTCCATATTCTTGGCTTGTTCCCGGTAAGAATCCCGGTACATCAACTAGGTTTACTAGGGGTATGTTAAAGGCATCGCATGTCCTTACAAAATGGGCTGCTTTGTCCGATGCGTCTATGTCTAAACATCCTGCTAGTACTTTTGGTTGGTTTGCTATTATTCCTACGCTTTTTCCGTTTATTCTTCCAAATCCTGTTATTATGTTTTGGGCGTAGTATGGTTGGTATTCTAAAAATTCTCCATTGTCTGATATTGTATGGATTATTTCTTTCATGTCGTAGGCTTTGTTTGGGTTTAGTGGTACTAGTTCGTCTAGCTTTTGGTCTATCCTGTTTAAGTCGTCTCCTGTTTCTACCTTTGGCGCTGTTTCTAAGTTGTTTTGTGGTAAGAAGCTTAATAGGTGTTTGATTTTGTCAAAGCATGCCTCTTCTGTATCGTCGTAAAATTGTGCTACTCCACTTTTTTGGTTGTGGGTCATTGCTCCACCTAGTTCTTCTGCACTTACTTCTTCTCCTGTTACGGTTTTTATTACCTGGGGTCCTGTTATGAACATTTTTGATGTGTCTTTTACCATGAAGATGAAGTCTGTTAGTGCCGGTGAGTATACTGCTCCTCCTGCACATGGTCCTAGTATTACTGATATTTGGGGTATCACTCCTGATGCTTTTGTGTTGTTAAAGAATATGTCTCCATATCCTCTTAGGGCATCTACTCCTTCTTGGATTCTTGCTCCTCCTGAGTCGTTGATTCCTATTAGGGGTGCTCCCACTTTCATTGCCATCTGCTGGGCTTTTACTATCTTTGCCGCGTGCATTTCTCCCAATGACCCTCCTATTACCGTAAAGTCCTGGGCAAATACATATACTAGTCTTCCTTCTATTGTTCCGTATCCTGTTACTACTCCTTCTCCGGCTATTCTTTTCTTTTCCATACCGAAGTTTTCACATCTGTGTTCTACAAATGTGTCTATTTCTATGAAGCTTCCTTCATCGAGTAGGGTTTCTATTCTTTCTCTTGCTGTCTTTTTACCTTTGCTGTGCTGCTTTTCTATTGCTTTTTCTCCGCCACCTTGTTCTATCTTGGCTTTT
>DPPH01000023.1:5564-7147 GCA_003539375.1 Clostridiales bacterium | reverse complement strand
AAAGAAATATTTTTCCAAAAGGATTATACACTAGAGAAAATATTAGACATTATAAAATTTTCTGGAGATATTGATTCTTTATCAAAGGATTATTATAAAATCATACTTAAAGGTGAGTTAAATAAAGATATAAGTATTGAGCGAGTTAAAGAAGAAGCAGTTAAATATTTTAGACATGTTGAATTTGTGGAAAATTTTGAGTATCTCCTTGATTTACAAAATATAGAAATTGAAAACGAGAATAATCTAATAGGCAGATACATAAACGAAATGGGTAAAATAACAGATAAACCTTTAAAACTTCAAAAATCAGTATTATTAGGAATTGAAGAACTTTTAAAAGAAAAGGTGGACTATTAGATGAATATTAAACAATTAAAAATAAATGGCTTTGGCAAATTTATCAACAAAGATATTCAATTTAATAAAGGAATAAATGTAATTTATGGAGATAATGAAACAGGAAAAAGTACTATTCATAAATTTATAGAAGCAGTATTATTTGGTATAGATTCATCTGATGATGATATATTAAAAAAGTACCAACCTTGGTTTTCAGAAGACTATAAAGGTCAAATAGAGTTGAATGAAAATGATAACGAGTATTTGGTTTTTCGTGATTTTAAAAGCAACTACACATCATTTAATGATGAAGAAGTTAATGATGATAATCCTAACTCTATAAAACAACCTGGATATCAGCTGCTAGGAGTAAATAGGGACATATACAGGAATACCCTTAGTATAGGGCAACTCAACAGCAAAACCGATAGGGAGTTACTAAAGGAAATAAAAAATAAAATCGAAAATTTAGGCAAGGCAAAAGATGAGAATATAAGTGTTGAAAATGTATTAAAGAGATTAGATGAAAAAATTGATAATAAAAAATACCAGGAAGCTCAGGATAGGATTAAAGAACTTCGTGTAGAAAAATCTAATATTGAAAACAATAAAAGTAATATAGTTAATTATATTAATGAAATATCAAAACATAAAGAAGCCCTAGAGGAATTATACGAAAGAAAAGAAATTTTAAATCCATTGACTACTGTTGATGATTTTGATGAGTTGAAAAATAAATATATAAATTCTGAAAAAATAATTAATGAAATAAATAAACTAAGCAATGAAATAGATTCCATGAAAAAAAATATGGATATTGAAATTGAAGATTTTGAACAACTAATTCTTTTAAGTTCAAAAAATGAGAAATTAGAAGATGAACAAAAAGATTTAATGAAAAATCTAGAATCTCTTGAAAAAGAAGCTATATACATAAAAAACGATTTTCAAAAGTTTAAGAATGTGGACGAATCTAATTTTATATCTCAGTATGAATTATACAAAAGCAATAAAAAAATTCTTGAAAGACTTCAAACAAAATTGGATGATTTAACTGATGAAATTCAGGAAATTAATGATAAAAATAATAAAGGCGTTATTAGCAGCTTTAATGAGTTGGCAAAAGAGAAAAAAAGAAAGAAATATATAAATGGTATCCTAGAAGGTAATATTGTAGATATACTAAAGGAAAAATTGAAAAAAGAAAGAAACAGAAAATGGTTTAAAATTATTGTTTCTTT
>DPPH01000023.1:4861-5290 GCA_003539375.1 Clostridiales bacterium | reverse complement strand
CATTTATTATGCTAATGCTGTAGTATTAGTAGGTTTCTTTATTCTAAGTAAATTATCAAGAAATAATACAATAATTAAAAATTTAAAAAAAGAAATAAAAGAAATAAATGCAATGGTTCCGGAATACAAAGAAGAATGCGAGAAACTAGAAAACCATAAAAAAGAAATACTTGAAAAATACAACTGCGTAGATACTAAGGATTTAAAATCCCTTTATTACGATGCAATAGATAATCAAAAATCTCTTGAAGAAAAAAATAAAACTTATGAAACCTTACAAGAAGAAATATTTTACTTGAATAAAAAATGTAAGGAGATAGAGGAATTTCTCCAGGAATATTTAGATAAGTTTGGTTATGACGAGATTAATGACGAGAATATAAAAAGTTTAAATAAAAAATATAATGAAAGTGAAATTAGATATAGTGG
>DPPH01000023.1:3510-4572 GCA_003539375.1 Clostridiales bacterium | reverse complement strand
AAAAAATAAAAAAGAAATAAATAAAATTCTAGAGGATAGCGGTGTAAAATCTAAGGATGAATTTAAAGAAGCATTTAAGCTTCAAAACATATTGAAAGAAAAAGTATCTACTAAAAACAACAAGGAAGAAGTACTTAGAAATATACTTCAGGACGAAGATTTTGAAGAGATTAAAACTAAATATAATTCAATCATGAAGTTAAAGGAAGAAGAAAATTTTAGTTCCTTCCAAGAAATAAAAGAAGAAAAAGCAATAGTAGAAGAAGAAATAGATAGAAACAATAAGGTAATAGAAAAATATAAAAAAGATATTGAAAATACAGAAAACAATAGAAGGCTATATCTAGTAGAAGAAGAAATCTCAGATTTGAGTAGGATTATAAAAAATATAGAAGAGATGAAATCTATAGTTGAAATAACAAAAAATAATATTCTTGAGACATCAAGAAAAATAAAAGAAGAGTTCATGCCTGAACTAGAAAAGAATCTGGGGAAATACTTTAATATACTTACGGATAACAGATATAAAGAAGTAAGTATAGAAGATTCTTTTGCTATTGAAGTTAAGGAATCTGAAGAAGATAGATTTATTAGCTTGGATAATTTAAGTTTGGGAACTATTGATCAAATGTACTTTTCACTTAGGTTCAGTTTGATTGATATAATGTTTTCCAATTCAGAAATCCCGATAATATTAGATGATTGCTTTACTCAATATGATGATGACAGGCTTAAGAATGCTTTAGATATAATCACTAAAGTAAAAGATAAATACCAAATACTTTTGTTTACCTGTCACAAAAGAGAAGAACAGTTTTTAAGAGAATTAGGACAGGAAATTAATTTAGTTCAATTATAATCAGGAGTTTTTATGAAAATATATGCTATATCAGACCTGCATTTAGACTACGAAAAAGAGAAACCCATGGATATTTTCGGTGAATGTTGGAAAAATCATGAGGAAAAGATATTTGATAACTGGCAGAAAAAAATTACGGAAGATGATATAGTTCTGATGCCTGGAGATATTTCCTGGGCTATAAATTTAGACAAAGCAGTAAA
>DPPH01000023.1:1700-3295 GCA_003539375.1 Clostridiales bacterium | reverse complement strand
GATTACTGGTGGTCTACAAATTCAAAATTAAAAAAAATGAATTTAGATAGCATAACATTCATTCAAAACACAAGTTTTAACCACAAAAATATACAAGTATTTGGTTCTAGAGGATGGATTGACAAGACAAACGATGATTTTACAGAAAAAGACCTTAAGATATTCGAAAGGGAAATACATAGGTTGGAGCTTTCCCTAAAATCAGGAGAGAGGTTCGAAGAAAAATATAATATTGTTCTTCTGCACTATCCTCCCTTTGATAATAGAGGAAATCCAAATGAATTTGTAGATTTAATGGTAAAATACAATGTACAAACCTGCATATACGGCCATCTACATAGTGAAGAAGGTCACAGAAGTGTAGTAGAGGGGAATATATCAGGAATAGATTTTATATGTTCTTCAGCTGATTATATAAATTTTGACCCTATAGAAATCAAAAGGTGTGTTAAATGAAAGAAATAGAAGTAAAAGTACTAAAAATTGATAAATCAGAAATAATAAGTAAACTCAAAGAACTTGGTGCTGTAAAAATAAAGGACGAATATCAATATAATTATGTTTTTGACAGGGAAGACAGATTTTTAAAAAAAGAATACAATGGATATTTGAGAATTAGAAAAACTGTATCACAAAATAATGAAGAAGAAATAGAATTAACATTAAAAAGAAACATATCAAATAGTGAATTTAGAGAAAATATAGAAAACAATCTAATGATAAATAATGTTGAAGAAGGTATTAAAATACTTGAAGCACTTGGATACAAAATGATTCATAAGGGAGAGAAAAAAAGAGATTCATACAAATACGAAAGTATTATGTTTGAAATTGATACTTGGGATAAAGATACATACCCCTATACATACTTAGAAATAGAAGTAGAAAAAGAAGAAGATTTAAAAAAAGCTGTAAAAATACTTGGTTTAAATAATAAAGATGTTACAAAGAAGTCAATAGAAGAACTTAGAGATGAGGAATTTGGGGAAAGTAATTGACAAAAAACAATCTTTATAATAACATGAAATTTGATATAAGTTATGAAGGAAAAAAGTATCCTAAAATTATATTGAAGAGAGAAGTCGGTTGGTGAAAGGCTTTATATAAGTTAGGGGAAATACATTCTGGAGCTTCTGTTTGAAAAGACAGCGTAAGTCTGCGATAAAGATCAAGAGGCTTTAAGCGAATTAAGGTGGTACCACGAGTTCTTCGTCCTTTGGATAACTCGTGTTTTTTTATATAAAAACTAATCTGGGAGGAAAGTATGGATAAAAAGAAAAATGTATATGATGTATTAAATGAAAGAGGATATATAGAGCAGGTGACTCATGAAGATGAAGTAAAAGAACTTTTGAATAAGGAGAAAATAACATTTTATATTGGATTTGATCCAACAGCAGACAGTTTACACATAGGTCATTATATACAGATTATGGTAATGGCTCATATGCAGAGACAGGGACATAGGCCAATAGCTATAATTGGTGATGGTACAACTATGGTTGGAGATCCAAGTGATAGAACTGGAATGAGACAAATAATGTCTAAGGAACAAATTCAAGAAAATGCAGAGAAATTTAAGGTTATTTTTGAAA
>DPPH01000023.1:0-1332 GCA_003539375.1 Clostridiales bacterium | reverse complement strand
GGACTTACATTTTTAGAGTTTAACTACATGATAATGCAGGCATACGACTTCTATATGCTTCACAAAGATTACAACTGCAAGATGCAATTTGGTGGCAATGACCAGTGGTCGAACATCATTGCAGGAGTAGACTTAATAAGGAGAAAAGATAACGAAAGTGCCTACGGCATGACATTTTCACTACTTACCAATAGTGAAGGTAAAAAAATGGGTAAGACTGAAAAAGGAGCATTATGGTTGGACCCTGAAAAAACATCACCTTACGAATTTTACCAGTACTGGAGAAACGTAGATGATGCAGATGTGAAAAAGTGTTTATCTTTACTTACTTTTATTCCAATGGATGAAGTTGAAAAATTAAGCAATTTAGAAGGTGCTGAAATAAATAAGGCTAAAGAAGTGCTGGCTTATGAAGTAACAAAATTAATTCATGGGGATAATGAAGCTGAAAAAGCTGAAGAAACTTCAAAAGCTTTATTTAAAAAAGGTACTGATGATGACAACATGCCTCATACAGAAATCACGGAAGAATACTTAAATGAAGATAAAACAATCTTAGATTTATTAACCACTGCTGGATTGACAAAGTCAAATGGAGAAGGCAGAAGGCTAATTAAGCAGGGTGGAGTTAGTTTAAACGATGAAAAAGTTGAAGACTTTTTCCTACCTATAACAAAAGAATTATTTGAAGATGGAAAACTTACTATAAGAAAAGGTAAAAAAACCTTCCATCAAATTAGATTAGTTTAAGAGGGATATAATGTCAAAAATCAAATTAGCAGCAGTTGCTGCAGCAGGTCTCGAGGCAGTTGTAAAAAGAGAATTACAGGATTTAGGGTATGAAACTCAAGTTGACAATGGTTGGGTATATTTTGATGGTGAAATAAAGGATATACCAATAGCCAATATTAATCTAAGGTCTTCTGATAGAGTAATGCTTGTATTAGGTGAGTTTGAAGCATATTCCTTTGAGGAACTTTTTGGAAAGACCTACAATTTACCTTGGGAAAATTGGATTACAAAAAAAGGGAAATTTACTGTAAAGGGAAGAAGCATAAAATCAAAGTTGTACAGCGTTCCCGACTGTCAATCAATAGTGAAAAAGGCAGTTGTTGAGAAACTCAAGGATAAGTATGATGTTGAATGGTTTGAAGAAGAAGGTGCGGAATTTACTATCCAATTAATTATAAGAAAAGACAAGGTAACATTAGCTATAGATACTACAGGAGCTAGAGAAGGTCTCTTTAAAAGAGGTTACAGAAAAAATTCAGTAGAAAGTCCTATTAAAGAAACTATGGCATCAGCTTTAATTCAGTTAAGTTTTTGGAGAGA
>DPPH01000078.1:1564-4120 GCA_003539375.1 Clostridiales bacterium | reverse complement strand
AGAAAATGATTTAACTCAAGAAGAACTTGCTGACAAAATTAATGTAACAAGGCAAACTATAAGTTTAATAGAGGCAGGGAAGTACAATCCTTCTCTAAACCTTTGTGTGGCTATATGTAAAGAATTAGGAAAAACTTTAGATGACTTATTTTGGGAGGAAGAATAATGAAAAGAATAGAAGATGAAAGAATTTTAATTGAAAAAAGAAAGATAAATTCAAGAGCATTTAGTTATTCTTATATAGGTTTATGGATTTTACTTGTATACAGACAGTTTGTATTAAATCAAGAACCCAGTCAGTACTGGGATATATTAGTATTAACTTTAGGAATATCATTTTATGTGTTAATAAGAAATGTATTTAAAGGTCTGTATCAAACCTATAGAAAGAAAGATAGTAAGAAAAAAAACTTGCTTATAGGTGGAATTGTAGGTTCAATAATTTTTACCTTAATACATGGTATTTTTTCCGATTATGATTTATCAAATACTAGGGACTTAATAAGTATTTTAATAGCAGGAATAATATTTTTTATTACCTGGATTGGAGCTCAGTATTTTCTTATTAGAAAAAGTGAAAAAAAATCAGAAGAAGAAATAAAAGAATAAGCTGGACACCCAGCTTATTCGAATTTATCGTATAAAATATCTTCTTCCTTAAAACCCTTGTCTTTTAAAATAGGGATTACAGCATCTATCATTGGAGGGCTACCGCACAGGTAGGCTTCTTTATTTTCTCCATTTTCTTCAAATTTTTCCAATAAATCTGTTACTCTTCCTACTTCTCCAGTCCAGTTGCATTGTTCAGTCGGTCTTGATAAGCATAATTTCAACTCAAATCTCGGAAGTTTTTCTTTAAGTTCTTCCAGTTCATCCATCATGTACTGATCAGACCTAGTTCTAGCACCGAAGTAAAAGGTAACTTTTCTATCTATACCCTTTTCTGCCATATACCTGAGGATACTCATTATAGGAGCCATTCCAGTACCAATAGCTACCATAACCATCTCTTTGTCACCTTCTCTATACTGGAAATCTCCAAAAGGTCCTACTATAGAAAGTGGATCTCCTTCTTTAAGATAGTCATGTACGTAGGTTGTACATATACCACCTGCATATCCTATAAAAAGTTCGATGGCATTTTTAGAGCTTGGAGGAGTTGTAATTGAGTAGGCTCTGTATATTTCTTCAAAACTCTCCTTGTAAATAGGAGTAAGTATCTGTATATACTGGCCTGGCTTATAATCCATCTCCTTGCCATCTTGAAATTCTAGTCTTACAAGCTTTATCTTATCTGTAAGATCTTCCATTTTGGTTACTGTAGTTTCAAACTGTTCTACATTGAAAAGCTCTTCAGGAATTTCTATTTTCATGTTTTCCTTAACTTTACATTGGCAGGAAAGTCTTATACCTTGTTCTCTTTCTTCTTCAGTAACGTATCCTTTCTCCGTTGGTAAAAACTGACCTCCACCTTCTAAAACCTTTACCTTACAGTATCCGCAGCTTCCTTTACCCCCGCAGGCAGAAGGTATGAAAATATTTTCTTCAATTAGTGCCGATAGGAGTGTTTCTCCTCCCTCTACTATATAGTCTTTTTCATCGTTTATAGTAACAGTTTTTTCACCATAGTTTCCTATAGTTTTATTTGCTAAAGAAAGGAGGAATGCAAGTACTCCTGATATTGATGATATAGTTGCTACTGTTATTATTATTTCTCTCATATTTCCTCCTACTGAATCTGAACTATTCCTGAAAAACCTATAAATGCAAGAGCCATTATTCCTGTGATTATCAAGGTAATTCCAGGTCCTTCTAATCCTTTAGGTATAGGATTCTTTTTTATTTTCTGTCTTATTCCAGCCATTGCTACTATAGCCAGAGTCCAACCTAATCCCGAACCTATACTAAAAGCAACAGATTGGATTAAAGAATAATCTCTAATTATCATAAATAGTGAAACACCTAATATTGCACAGTTAACGGTAATAAGTGGTAGAAAAACTCCTAAAGTATAGTAGAGAGTTTCAAAGTACCTGTCTATTATCATTTCTACCAACTGAACAAATGAAGCTATTACTATAATAAAAACTATATATCTAAGATATTCTAAATTTAGAGGCACCAGTATTTTATGGTATATTAAATAGTTTATTATAGAAGTAAAGCCCAGTACAAAGGTTACAGCCTCACCTAAACTAAAGGATGTTTTTATTTCATTACTTACAGCAATGAAGGAACACATTCCTAAAAAGTTTGATAAAATCATATTATTAGTAAAAATCGCTGCGAAAAATATTACAAAAGGATTTAATGTCATTGTGCTTTTGCACCTCCAGTCTCTTCAGATTCATCATCGATCATATTTTTAGATATCCATATGATAATAGCCAGCATGAAAAATGCTCCTGGAGGCATTATCATTAAGGTCCATGAAGTCCATCCTTCTCCCAGTATATTAATACCAAATAAGGATCCAAAACCAAGAAGTTCTCTTACAAAGGCAATTATTAAAAGAACTATTGCATATCCAGCTCCTGATGCTATACCATCCATAAA
>DPPH01000078.1:0-1240 GCA_003539375.1 Clostridiales bacterium | reverse complement strand
GCTTTTAAAAATATATCAACGATAATAACATAAGCAGATATTATCAATGTTTGTACCATCATTCTAATATGCTTAGGAGTAAATTGTCTTATTAAAGATACGGTAAGTTCTGAAAAGGCGGTAACAAATATTAGACCTAAGCCCATTACTAAAGAGTTGACCATTAGGTTTGTTACAGCTAAGGCAGAACAAATACCAAGTATCTGTCTAAAAACAGGATTGTCTTTCCATAAACCTAAAAGAAAGATTCCTTTAGTTTTTTGATTCATCGATTATTTCCTCCTTTGCTTGTAAAATTTCATTTATGTTGTCATTAAAAATACTTCTTACTGCTTTTGATGTAGATGTAGCTCCCGTAATGGAATCAATATTTCCGCCAATAGCCGGCTTAAATACAAGGTATTCTCCATCTTGAGATTGTGATACGTCAATACCTTGAAATTGGTCCACAAACCATCTTTCGTCTATTCTTCCACCCAGACCTGGAGTCTCAGAATGAGAAATAAAGTCAACTCCTTTTAATTCAGAAAAAGAATCGTTGAAAGCTAAATATGATCTGATTTGCCCCCATAGACCATTGCCTACGACTTCAAAAGCATATCCTAAAATTTCACCATTGTCTTCAGCTATATAGTAGGTATAATTTTCTGTTGATTTTTCTGTAATATATTCATTATATGTACTTACTATACTTTCATCAGTATTATCATATTCTATATCCAGGGCATATAGTAATTTGCTTTGAGTTTTTATTCTGGATTGTTCCTGTATAATGTCGTAGGTCAGTTCATTTATCACTGCTAAAATAAGAGTAAATACGCTGGTAACTATAATCATAAAAACTATAGGATAAACAATTTTTTTCTTGTGTTTTGCCATACTATGCACCCCTTTTCTTCAGTTGGTTTACACCAACATCTAGTATAGGTACAAATACGTTGGCTATTAAAATAGCAAACATTATACCCCCTGCAAACAACGCAAAACCTCTAATAACAACAGTTATAGCTCCTATCATAATTCCATAAATCCATCTTCCAAGATAAGTTTTAGGTGATGTGATAGGATCTGTAGCCATAAAAACTGCACCGAATAAAAGACCACCAGAAAACATACCCCATAGTGGATTTGGAACCTGGTCTACCCCTAAAAGCATAAAAATTGAACTCATTGCAAAAAAGCCTACTAATACTGAAATCATAGTTTCTTTGTAAGCCGCTTTTTTTACTACTAAATAAAT
>DPPH01000094.1:9211-11221 GCA_003539375.1 Clostridiales bacterium | reverse complement strand
TCCTTTTGGAAAAATATTTCTTTAGTAATAAACTTTCTTTTTGAAAGTGGTATAAATATTTTAAAGAGCATATCTTTGCTTACCTTGCCCATTAAAACACCTCTTTTACCTTCTTCACTGTAATCTAGAGGCTCTGGAGTTCCGGGGTAAACTATGTGTTCCTTAATTTCTTCATGATTGTGATAATGGCCTAAAGCACAGTAGTCAAATTTGCTAAGCTTATCAAAATCTATATGAAGGGGATGACCTACTTCTTCTTTCCCACCATGGATGAGAAGGATATTAACTTTGTCCTCATCTTCAGGGTCATAAATTGCGTTGTTTATATTAAAGTTGGGGTTGTATTCATCTAAAGATAACCCGTATATGCATAGATTATCTTCTTCAAAGAATATTTTTTCTAACTTATTTGTATCTTTAATAATATAAACATTTGGAGGCCAATCTACTACATTAAAGTAGGATAAATTATTTAAAGGATCATTGTTGCCGGAGATAATAACTATCTTTGTATTTTCTAGGATACTAAGTCTTTCGCATATTTTTTGATAGTCTTTAAGCTTTGCATATTTACTGCATATAAGGTCACCGGCAATAAATAAATAATCTACTTCATTTTCCATAGATAGGTCTATTATCTTGTCAAAGGCTTCCCAAAGCTCTTTCCTTCTTAACTCTCTCTCTTTTTCACTTAGAGAGATACTATCAAAATTATTGCATAGATGAATGTCTCCAGTATGTATAAATGATAATTCCATTTTTGCCTCCTTGGTTTAAATTTCACCTAATAATTTTATCATATTTTATCTTAATTTGCATTTTATTTCACCATCTTTTTGTAGTATGAATCTTCTTAGGGTTAAGAAGTCCATATTACAGCCATAATCCCCACAATCTACCCGCCATAACAATTATAGCTATTGTAATGATGATTCTTATGTACTTATCTCCTTTATTAACTGCAAAATTACTACCAATATATGCTCCAGTACTGTTTCCCACTGCTAGTAATAATCCTAGTGCCCAGTTTACATTGCCGTTTATTATAAATACAATCAATGCGGTTATTGTGTAGATTCCAATTATAGCTACTTTCAAGGAATTTATTTTAACTAATGACATGCCCGTAATCAAGCTTAGAGCTACTATGAAAATAAATCCAACACCGGCCTGTATAAAACCACCGTAAAAACCTACAAATAAAAATGCAATTACTGCAAGTATTTTTCTTTTTCCTACTAATTCACTAATTTCTTCATCAGCTAAAAACTTTTTTTCAGGCCTAGTTAATATCAATATTAAAACTATAATCATAACCACACCTAAAACTTTATTGAATATTTCATCTGGGAGATTCACAGCTAAATTAGATCCAATAATAGAACCAATAATTGCTGGTACTGCCAGTAGTATCACTATCTTTGGATAAAAATATCCCTTTCTCTTAAAGTTCATTGTAGCTGATATATTTTGGGCTATAAGGGCTATCCTGTTTGTGCCATTTGCAGTAGCCGATGGTAATCCCATAAAAATTAATATAGGCATTGTTATGAGGGAACCACCTCCGCCTATAGTGTTTAAGAAACCTGCTGCCGTACCGGCAATAAATATAAGTATGTATTCCATGTATCTATCCTTTCTAATAAAAAACTGTCTCTTGAGTTTTATAAATCAAGAGACAGTAACTTTATTTGTGATTATTTGTTATACTCTATTAAACCTTGTTTTAGAATATTCATAGCTTTCTTTAAATCTTCTTCTTTTAACACATATGAAATCCTAATCTCGTCTCTTCCCATACATTCAGTTGCGTAAAAACCTTCTGCCGGTGCAAACATTACTGTTTCATTATCTATATCATAATCTGTTAAAAGCCATCTAACGAAATCTTCAGCATTTTCTACCGGTAGTTTTGCTGTTATATAGAAGGCTCCTTTAGGTTTTTTACAAATAACTCCTTCCATGTCTTGAAGAGCATCAAATACAATATTTCTTCTTTTATCGTATTCA
>DPPH01000094.1:7876-8977 GCA_003539375.1 Clostridiales bacterium | reverse complement strand
TAAAAGCTTCCTTCATGTAATCTTTAGATACTTCTATCAAGCCTGCTGCTCCTACCTGTTCAATAGTAGCTACACAAAGTCTGCTTTGACAAAGTTTTAATACTTCTTTTGTAACTTTTTTATTTTTTGATGCTACACATCCTATTCTAGCACCGCATGCACTATACCTTTTAGAGATACTATCAGTTAAAATTACCCTATCTTCAATTTCTGGTAGTTGCGCAAAACTTTTATACTCAAGACCATCGTAAACGAATTCTCTATAAACTTCATCTGCAATAATATATATGTCGTTTTCTACTGCTACTTCTTTAATTAAATTCATTTCTTCTTCAGTATACACTTTACCTGTTGGATTGCTTGGATTGGATAATAATATCGCTTTAGTTTTTCCAGTTATAAACTCTTCAATTTCAGACTTACTTGGCAAGCTAAATCCATTTTCTGCTTTTGTAGTTATCGGTACTACTTTTACTCCCGCTGATGTACTAAATCCGTTGTAGTTTGTATAGAATGGTTCTGGTATTAAAATCTCATCCCCGTAGTCACACACAGCAATGAGAGAAAATAGTATAGCTTCGCTTCCTCCATTAGTAACTAAAATGTCGTCCTTTTCAAATTCTATACCGTATGATTTATAGTACTGAATAAAACTGTCTATTAGCTCTGGTATTCCTTGAGAAAAAGCATAAGATAAAACTTCTTCATCAAAATTTTTTACTTTTTGGAAAAATTCATCTGGAGTTTTTATATCCGGCTGACCTATATTTAAATGGTATACTTTTTTTCCTTTTAATTTTGCCTCCTCTGCTAGAGGCACAAGTTTTCTAATTGGTGATTCTTGCATTGATTTTATTCTTTCAGAAACAAACATAAAATCCTCCTTGATTTAATATGATATATAGCATGATAACATCATTTATCAAATCTTATATCAAAATATCAGACAATATTGTTAATTTTTCTTAATATTTAAACCTTGTAAATCCATCCTTCCGGTGCATCTACATCTCCTGTTTGTATACCAACTAATGTTTCATATAATTTTCTAGTTACAGGACCTACTTCTTCTTTAGAATAAAATACATGTTCTTTGTCTTT
>DPPH01000094.1:6183-7589 GCA_003539375.1 Clostridiales bacterium | reverse complement strand
TCATCTAATTGGTCAATTACTACATCTCTTTCTTCTACTTTCATGCCTAATATCTTCTCAGCTATGTACATTAAAGAATATTTAGTTATACTTGGTAAAATAGATGGAGATTTTGGAGTAACAAAAACATCATCTTTTGTAATACCGAAAAAGTTTGCTGCTCCTACTTCTTCAATCTTTGTGTGAGTTTTTGCATCTAAGTAAATACAGTCTGCGTAACCTTTTTCTACGGCTTCTTTGTGAGCTTCTAAACTTGCTGCATAATTTCCTCCAACTTTGGCTGCCCCTGTACCGTTAGGTGCTGCCCTATCATATTCAGTAGTAACAAAGTTTACTGGTGATAACCCACCTTTAAAATATGAACCTACAGGAAGTACAAATATTCTGAAAATATATTCTGGAGCCGGTTTAACTCCCACTGTATGCCCTGTACCTATCATAAAAGGTCTAATATATAGTGTTGCCCCAGTACCATGAGGTGGTACAAATTCTTCATTTGCCTTAACTACCTGTTTTACAGCATCAATAAATTTATCAACAGGAACTCTTGGCATTAATATTTTATCGCAGCTGTTTTGCATTCTTTTTGCATTTTCATCTGGTCTGAAAAGCTGGATATCACCTTCTTTTGTTCTGTAGGCTTTTAAACCTTCAAAACACTGTTGACCATAGTGAAGTGATGTAGAAGCTTCACTAATTTTAATAAAATTATCTTCAGTTAACTGTCCATCATCCCATTTACCATCTTTGTAAATAGAAATATAGCTTTTATTAGTCTTCTGATAATCGAATCCTAAATTTTTCCAATCAATATTTTTTTCTGGCATAATTATACCTCCGTTTATTTATTTCATCTCTTTTAAGTATATAATATAGAGTTTCTTTTATCAATAACAATAATTTTCGACATACTATCGACATCTAAGTGATAATATATTACAATATAGAAAACAGAGTAGATGAAATGCGTGAAGTGCTAAAGGATGGGAGGTTGCCTTTAGACGAAGAATCTTTTCGATTCGCGGTATTTTATCGCTTCCGCTGTTATTATTTAATTGCGGAAGTATTGCTCAAAAGGAGGTAACAATGAAGAGTGATACTTTAAATGAAAAAATATTGTCAACAAAGGCTTTAGTAACAATAAGTTTACTAACATCTATGAGTATAATACTGGCAAGAGTAATGGGAATAATAGTTCCAATAGCTGGATTTCCAGCCCTTAAGATTAATTTTTCTACAATTCCTATAGTGTTGTCGGGAATACTTTTTGGCCCTGTAGCCGGATTTATGACCGGTGGAGTAGCTGATGTAATTGGATATCTAATCAATCCTCAAGGAGGAGCTTTTTTTCCTGGGTTTACCTTAAGTACAGCTTTAACGGGTATGATTCCCGGGTTAATATATAA
>DPPH01000094.1:783-5837 GCA_003539375.1 Clostridiales bacterium | reverse complement strand
CATTTTAACGGACAGGCATTACACCCTGCATTAATTGGATTAATAATATTTGCAGTGGTAGGATACATTATACTCCCTTTTTACATTACTAAAGCAATTTACAAAAAAGATTACATTTATTCATTTGATAAGTTGTACTTTACTGTAAGCGTAACCCAAATAATAACCTCTCTTATACTCAACACCTATTTTTTATCAATACTATTTGGAAAAGGTGTACTGGTATTTATCCCTACAAGAATCGTTACAAATTATATCATGATTCCTGTATTTACAATTATACTTGCAGTACTGTTTAAAACTTTGAAACTTAATGAATCTTAAAAAATAAAAAAAGAGTTTTGTTGAAAAAATTTCAATAAAACTCTTTTTTAATCCTAAATAATTATTTTATTTATCATTATAAATGGAGTGTATATTAGATTAGCAATAAAGGAATCCAACACCAGCAGAAAAATCAATTTCCACATAATGCCCATTTCTTCTTTTTCTTTATCTAAAATGTAGAAAGCTCCTACTGATAATAGGTTAATGAAAATAGGTACTAAAATATTTGATGCTCCTCCGATTAAATAATCCGGTGTTTGACTAAGTCTAGTCCCTTCAATGTAATTAAAGTTAAAGCTTATGAGATTAATTATTATGAAAATCCCAATTAAAATAATTTTTCTTTTCTTTTCATCTTCCTCAAAGATATTCTTGTTGTACATTACCATATATGCTACAGCCAGGACAGCGAAGAATAATATAATCATAAAAGAACTTTTTATCAAAAGCATACTTAGGGCGAAAAATGGACCTGAAGATGCCTTTAATACAGCGTCTTTGACTTCTTCAGTTTTTATCCCGGAAGATATTTCTATAAATTCATCATTATTTGAGTTGTACATTACCTGATACATACCACCTTCAACTTCTAACCAAAAAGAGTATACATCACCATCAATATCTAGTATTGCAGGATTTAATGAGTATCTAAAGGTATTTGAAATAAAACTCTTATCATAAAAATCCCCAGAGCTATTTATTTTTGCAACAAAAATATCATTTTTTTCTGTGTAATTATTTTCAGAATTAAATCCTGAACCAATTAAATGAACTTCTCCATTAACTGTTTCCAAATCTATAATATCTTCGAAATTTATTACATCTTTAAATTTGTTACTGTTGATTACCTTACTGTATAAAAGCTCTTGGTTTTTTAGATTTATTGAATACAAAAGTTTTTTAAGAGTTTTGGAACCTTGCTGTCCATATTCGACAAAATTTGTACTTACAGTAAGTACTCCATCATTAATAGTATTCTTTGTACTTCCCTTATAAATATTATAAACACTTTTTATTTTTCCTATTTCTACAGGTTCCTTATCAAAATTTACTAAATTATAGTATACATTTATTTCTTCTGGGCTTTTTTCCCTATAAGTTATAAGAATACTGTTCCCGTTTTTGTTTAGAACAAAAGCATCAATTATTTTATCCTCATCTAAGGTAAAAACTTGATTTTGGATCAACTTTCCTTCTTTATACTCACAGGAAAATACTTCCCTAGAGTTATATAGGGTAAAGTTATTCTCATCTACAAAATTATAACCTTCAACATTTTCTTTAACTAAAATTTTTTCAGAAAAGCCTATATTTTCATCAAAATCCAGATTATAAAGGTTACCCTCTGTTATAAAAAACAATTCTTCCCCTATAAGTTCTAGATGATTAGATTTGTTTTTATTTAATTTAGAAATATCTTCTGATCCTTCCTTGATTATATTTCCAGTTTTATCTAGAATTTTGTATATAAGATTACCATCATTTTCAAAGGTAATTAGGATAACATTACCTCCTAGGTCTCCCACAATAGGCTCTGCATTCATTTCAGAATAAGAAACTTCAGTTTCGTAACCCCAACTATTATCAAATCTTTCTCTGTCTATATTTAAATGAATATAGGTATGATATCCTAAAAGTAAAAGAATTATTGCTAATATAAATGAAACGGTTTTTATAGGAATTTTTTTCATTTTTTAACCTCTCCCTCTATTATTGATATTATTATATCATTTATGAAGATTTACAAAATTAAATTAATATTAATAATAAACCCATATTTTGTTGATTTTATGTAATAACTTTGCTATAATTCTTTACTAAATATTAATAATTAGTGAGGTATAATTATGAAAAAGAAAGTATCAGAACATTTGATCAAATTTTTAGAATTAGAAAATATTGATACTGTTTTTGGTTACCCTGGAGCAGCTACTATGCCCCTTTACGAAGCTCTGAGAAATTCAGATATAAATCATATACTAGTCAGAAATGAGCAATCTGCCGGCCATATGGCCAGCGGTTATGCTAGAGCTAAAGATACTGTTGGAGTTTGTATAGTTACCTCGGGGCCAGGAGCTACAAATTTAATTACCGGAATAGCTACTGCTTACATGGATTCTATTCCTTTAGTAATTATAACAGGCCAGGTTGATTCTAAAAGTATAGGCACAGATATGTTCCAAGAAGCAGATATAGTAGGGTCTACAGAACCTTTTACAAAACACAATTTTTTAGTTAAAAAAGCTGAAGACTTACCTAAATTTGTAAAGGAAGCATTCTATCTTGCTAATACCGGTAGGAAAGGTCCTGTTCTAATTGACCTCCCTGTTGACATACAAAAAGAATTAATTGACTTAGATTACCCAGAAACCGTTGATATAAGAGGATATAAACCTACTTACGAAGGTAATATTCGTCAGATTAAAAAAGCAGTGAAATTAATTAACTCTTCTAAAAGTCCTCTGGTTTGTATTGGTGGTGGAATAGCATCTTCAAATTCCAGAGATGAACTTGAAGAATTTATAGAAAAAACTAAAATACCTGTTGCATGTTCTTTAATGGGTGTTGATAGTTTTGATAATTCTTCTAAATATTTTGCTGGTTTGTTAGGTTCACACGGTTATCCTTACGTAAACAGAGCATTAAATAAGGCCGATCTTTTAGTTGTTATAGGAGCTCGATTAGCAGATAGAACTACTTCAAGATATTCTTTTAATGAAAATCAATCTATCATACATATAGATATTGACCCTGCAGAAATTGGTAAAACTATAAAAACTCATATACCAATAGTTGGTGATGCAAAAAATGTACTGGAATCTTTAAACACTTATGATTTTAATCCCGATTGGGAGAATTGGTCTGATAAAATATTTCAGGAAAGACAAGATTATTTTAAAAAAGCTCTAAACTTAAATATAAATATTAATAAAACTAATCCCTGCCTTGTAGTTAAGGAAATTTCGGATCTACTGAAGGACAAATCTATATTAACTGCTGATGTAGGTCAAAACCAAATTTGGGCTACTCACTTTTACAACGCCTCTAAGAGTAGGAAGTTTTTTACCTCGGGAGGCTTAGGTACTATGGGTTACAGTCTTCCTGCTGCCATTGGTTCGAAAATCGCCAATCCAGGTTCTACTGTAGTTGCTATGACTGGAGAAGGAGGTATTCAGATGCTAATTGGAGAGTTGGCTGTATTAAGGGAACATAATTTAGATCTTAAAGTTGTAGTATTTAATAATGCAAGCCTTGGTATGGTTAGAGAAATGCAGGAAAAAATATACGGAGATGAGTGTCATTTCAGCACAGCAATTAAGTTTAATCCTGACTTTATGAAATTAACTGAAGCTTATGATATTCGAGGAGTTCAGATAACCAACAACGAAGAAATTAAAGCAAAAATAAAAGAAGCCTTTTCTAAAAAAGGACCTTGTATTATAGAATGTAAGGTAGATCCCAATTTTCCTACCTTGCCAACAAAAATAAAAAAATTAGAAAAAAATATAAATATATCTGCATAAAGCATTCAATTAATTGGAGGTTAATTATGAAAGGCGAAAGACATGTACTAGCTATATTAGTAGAAAATTATTCGGGAACACTTAGCAAGGTTGCTGGCTTATTTACAAGAAGAGGCTACAATATTGATTCATTAAATGTTGCCGAAACTATGGATCAAAAAACTTCAAGAATCACTGTGTCGGTTACAGGAGATGAAGAAATTTTAGAGCAGATAACTAAGCAGTTAAATAAACTTGTTAATGTAATAAAAATAACCGATTTAACATGTAAAAAATCAATACAGAGAGAATTAATGTTTATAAAAGTTTCTTCGACTTTAGAAACGAGAAATGAAATTATACAGATGACTAATGTTTTTAAAGGAAAAACTGTAAATATCTCCCAAAAATCTATTACAATAGAATTAACAGGAGATGAAGAAAAAAACAATGCTTTTATAGAACTAGTAAAACCCTACGGTGTTATTGAATTAGTTAGAACCGGACTTACTGCTATTGAGAGAAGTTGAAAAAAGAGTAGTTTAAACTACTCTTTTTTTAATCGATTTTTTTTACTTCATTAAGCCACATATTCACATCAGCATCGCTCGGCATACGCCAATCCCCTCTTGGTGACAGAGCAACTCCTCCAACTTTAGGCCCATCAGGAATACAGGACCTTTTAAATTGCTGGGTGATAAATCTTCTATAAAAGTTTTCCAACCATTTTTTTATAGTTTTATCTTTGTAAACTCCCTCAAAAGCTATTTTAGCTAAATAATAAACCTTATCAGGTGTAAACCCATTTCTTACGGTATTGTAAAGGAAAAAGTCGTGAAGTTCATAAGGACCTACTACTTCTTCTGTCTTTTGCTTTATTTTTCCTTCTTTATCCGGTGGCAACAGTTCTGGACTAACGGGAGTATCTAAAATATCTAAAAGTATATTTTTTGTCTTTCCCTTAAACTCATGGTCTGCAGCCCATTTTACTACATACCGAATCAAAGTTTTAGGAATACCAGCATTTATTCCATACATAGACATATGGTCACCGTTATAGGTTGCCCATCCTAAAGCTAGTTCAGATAAATCTCCTGTACCTACTACAATTCCACCTATTTGGTTGGCTTTGTCCATTAGTATCTGAGTTCTTTCTCTAGCTTGGGTATTTTCATAAACTACGTTGTGATTGTTTTTATCATGATTTATATCTTTAAAATGCTG
>DPPH01000094.1:0-385 GCA_003539375.1 Clostridiales bacterium | reverse complement strand
GCTAAAGTAGAATCCAAGCCACCGGATATACCTATTACTAATCCTTTAGTATTAATATGCTCAATTCTCTTAGCTAAAGCCATAGTTTGAATATTAAATATTTCCCTACACCTTTCCTCTTTCTCTTCTTCATATTTAGGTACAAAAGGATAAGCATCTATTTCACGTTTAAGATTAAAGCCTATCTTCTCATTGATTTCAAATTCAGCATAGCGATATTTTCCTTTGTAGTTTTTAGAATCATTAAATACTGTGTTTTTAGCCCTATCAAGGTTAATTTTATCAATATCGATATCGTTGTATATAAACTTTTCTTCTAAAGAATAATTTTTATCATTTTCAATGATTTTTCCATTCTCAGAAATTATTACATTCCCTCCAAAAA
>DPPH01000065.1 GCA_003539375.1 Clostridiales bacterium | reverse complement strand
ACCCTTCAGGGGAACGCAATGTTTTTATTATATTTACTAATTTCAGAAAGAGCTGTGATACAAATTCTTCTTTTCTTTTTATTTCTATATTGTCGGAAAAACTGTTCTGCATATAAATCCCTATTATATTTTTAATACGCTCAGCATAAAATAATATCATTAATAAGCCAAGTGAATATTGAAAAAAAATTGTTTTTTTTATTTAAAACAGTTAAGATTTATTGAAATATATTTTTCATTTGCATCAAATTCTTTGTTTTTTAAAGGAGGTTTTAATGAAGGTAACATTTTCCATTAAGATGAAAATTATTTTGTCTATGTTTATTATTATATTGGCAATATTGTTTTACAGTGTTTTTTCTGAATATCGTTTTTTTAAAAATCAGATAAAAGAAAATGTCAAGGAAAGTTTTGATACTGTTACAGTAGAGTTTAGCAATATTTTAAACAATGAAATAAATAATTTATATCATACTATTGATTTAATAGCTTCTTCTGAATACTATACTAAACCATTTGCTGAAGCTAACAGAGAAATACTTTTAGAGCGTTTAAAAGAATATTATTCGAGCATATCTGATGACATCAAACAGTTTCACTTTCACCTTTCAGATGGTACCAGTTTTTTAAGACTTCATAAACCTGATAAATTCGGAGATGATTTATCTTCATTTCGCAAGACTGTTGTTCAGGTAAACAGAGAACAAAAACCTGTAGCCGGGATAGAAGTAGGCAGAGGTGGTGCAGGATTGCGTGTTCTGTCTCCTGTTTTCTATAAAGGCAGGCATATCGGTTCTGTGGAACTTGGGGAATCTATAACTTCTATTTTAGAAATAATTAAAAAAAATAATAATATAGAATATGCTATAGGAATATATAGCTCAGTGTTTGAAAATGCAAAAAGATTTGCAAATAATGAAAATGATATAATAAAAGACAATACTGTTTATTATGCTTTTTCTTCTAATATTTCAAGAAATATAGTAAAGACTTTTGACGGTTACGGCGATTACAGATTATCAGATAATTTATATTATGCAGATACTATTCCTATAAAAGACTATTCCGGACAACAAGTGGGAAATATATTAATAGCTAAAAATTTTGAAACAGCATATAGTAATGCTGTTTCAAGTATAATAAAAGAAATTACAGTAGTGGTAGTTTTTTCTATAATTTTATTAGTAATTATTTATTTGTTAATCAAAATTAATTTCAGACCACTTAATAAATTAGAAGAAATATCAAAAAACCTTTCCTCTGGTGAAGGTGACCTTTCTGTAAGAATTCCAGTAACTTATGCAAAAAATACTAAAGTTGCCAAAACAAGTGAAAAAGAGAAACCTTGTTGGAGTAGTTTTGGAGAATTTGCAGACGAGTCAACATGCCCTAAATTAAAAGATGGACAGCTAAAATCATGTGAGGAATGTCCGGTATTTAAATATTCTGCCAAAGATGAAATAGCTACTATATCTATCTGGTTTAATATATTTTTGGATAAATTAGAAAAAGATTTTGTAAATGTACTGTTTGGACTTTCAAATACAAGTGAAAATACAAATCCGATTTGGCAGGCTATGTTGCATGTTAATGAGATAACTGAATCCAATAGTGAAATGGCAAATCAGGTAGCTACTGCCAGTGAAGAAATGAGTTCCACTATAATGGAAATATCCCGTAATGCCAGTGATTCTGCATCCAAAGCTGAAGATACTGTTAAAATGGCTGAAGAAGGTGGTAAATCTATTCAAGATGTTGTGGATTATTCAGGAAATGTAAATAATGTAATAATAGAATTAAGAAAACAAATAGGCACTTTAACTGATAGAGCTAAAAAAATAGGTGATGTAGTAACAGTAATTAATGATATTTCCGAACAAACAAATCTTTTGGCACTTAATGCTGCTATTGAAGCGGCAAGAGCGGGGGAACATGGTAGAGGTTTTGCCGTTGTCGCTGATGAAGTAAGAAATTTGGCGGAAAAGACACAAACTTCTACAAAGGAAATTGAAAAAATGATTCATGAAATACAGAAGAATGTAAACAGTGTCGATGAAAGTACAGAAAAAGCATCAGATACTGTAGAAGAGCAGGTAAATATTGCACAACAAAGTAAGAATAATTTTGACTCCATACTTACTTCTATTCAAGAGCTTAACGAATATATACTTAGTATATCCACTGCAGTTGAAGAGCAAAGCTCTGCTTCAGAAGAAATAAGTAATAGTGTAGCTAATGTTGCTGAATATTCTGAAAATACTAAAACAGAATTGAACAATTTGCAGTCAAAAGTTGAAAATTTTGTAACAGATTTAAACGATATTAATGATATTGTTTCTAAGTTTAAATTTACCAGCAAAGGTGTTGTATTTACAAAAGCCAAACTTGACCATATTAAATTTATGAATAAGGTTTTTAACTGTATAATAAATAAGCAATCTCAGGTTGAGTTAAAAGATTATACTAATTGTAATTTTGGTAAATATTATTACGGTGAAGGTATGAAAATTTTTGGCAATGATCAGGATTACAAAGATATTGAACAAACACATAAAAATATACATCAATATAGTTCAGACATTATTAACTGTATAAAAAATAAAAAAGAAGATGCTGTTAAGGAAAAATTACCTGTTCTTATGGAAACCACAAATAATATTATGCAGTTGCTTAATAAAATAATGAACAAATATAAATAAAAATTTACATATTAAGCATAATTGCATATTTATT
>DPPH01000070.1 GCA_003539375.1 Clostridiales bacterium | reverse complement strand
AAAGAAAAGATTACTTCCATGAAGATACAAAATATCAATACACTCAGTGAAATACAGGTCAAAAATGAAATGAAATTGGCAGCAAGGGAAAAGAGAAATTATTTTAAATTTATCCACAAGCTTGCTAATGGTGAAGAAAGAGATGTGGAAGTTCACAGCTTTCCCGTAAAAACTCATAAAGAGGAACTCCTCTTTTCTATAATATACGATATTTCAGATAAAATTAAGCAGAAATTGATGTTTGAAAGACTTTTAGTAGCATCTCCCTTTGCTGTAGTAATACTAAATAAAGAACATAAAATTATGAATGCCAATGAAGATTTTATAAAGCTTTTTCAGTATTCATTAGAAGAAATAAAGGGACGTCATATAAATCCATTAGTATCTCCCTGGGGAAGAAAAAAAGAAGTTGATACTAATATAAAGTTAGCATATAAGGGAGAGATAGTAAAACAGGAAGGACTAAGAAGACGTAAAGATGGGAGCCTAATAGAAGTTGAAATTTTAGGTTATCCTATTATGTACCACCAGTCTGTGGAAGGAGTTTATGTAATTTACTCTGATATAACTGAAAAAAAGGCTCGTGAAAGACAGCTCCTTTTGTTTAGAAAAATCATGGAAAACAACTCTGAAGGAGTAGTAATTACCGATATTAAAGGGAATATTGAATGGATAAATAAAGCATTTTACAAAATAACTGGTTATCCTTTAAAAGATATTAAGGGAGAAAAGTTGAATCTAATTTAATAGAGATTGAAGTAACCGAAAGTGTTTCATCAGGAGATATTCCTTTGATTATAAAGAATATTAGGCAGTTAAAAAAATTAGGTGTTAAAATATCTATGGATGACTTCGGTACGGGATTTTCTTCTTTAGGTCAGCTAGACTTATTTGAACTTGATAAATTAAAAATAGATAAGGTTTTTATAGATGATATAGTTACTATGAAAAAAAGACAGAATCTAGTTAAATCAATAGTAGCTATGTCCAAAAGTTTAAACCTTGTGGTGGTAGCTGAAGGAATAGAAACTAAAGAGCAAGTTGAAATACTTAAGACTTTAGGATGCGATTTAGGGCAGGGGTATTTGTTTAGTAAACCGTTAGAAGTGAAGGATGTTGAGAAATTATTCAAAAGGGATGAGAGAATGTCATTCTGACGTAGGAAGAATCTTAGATCCTTCGATAAACTCAGGATTGACATATACAATAGTTAAACAATAGCATAACGATGGCTGAGCAATAGTTAAACAATGGTTGAACTCCTATAACTGTCATTTGAAGTCCTAACAAAATTTATGAAATAAATTTTAGCAGGTCTCATGCAAAGTTTTACCGAGAGACCGAAGGTCGATTGGCTATAAAGCGACTGACCGAGCGAAGCGAGAAATCTTAATATAAAAATCAAGGAATTAGATCTCCTTGATTTTTTTTATATATTCACTTAGTTTTTCCATGCTATTTTTTTTATGGTATTTTTTGTTTTCAATATTTCCTTTTAGAAAATCCCAAAATGCTGCAGTCATGTTGCTTTCATTTATTGCAAATATCATAAAAGGGGGTTCTTTTTTTGAAGCTATTACTCCGACGTCTTCTTTACAGTAGAGAGATAGTTCTTTATCTGATTTTTCTGGATTAATTATGAGGTTATAGTTGTCGTATTTCTTGCTTATTCTTAATATGTTTTCTAAATGTTCTACAAGCTCCTCTTTTCTATAGGTTACTGGAGGTATACCCAGTAGATTTGAAAAATTTATTATTACATTATCGGATATTACATCTTCTATTTTAGGCAGGGTTACAATATCAGTAAATTCCCAGTTTTTTATGTTTTTCTGAAATAATTCGTTTCTTTTTTTAGCATATGATAATGTTTTTTCTTTAGGTTTATAGTTGTTTCTATCCATTATTTTTTCTGCGGTACTTAAGGGTAATGTCCTTATAGATATAGCATTTGGATTTAGTATTGAGCTTCCTTCTTCGTTTTCAAATTCTCCCATAGTTTCAAGATACTGCTTCCTATTTTTACTATCAAAAATCTTAACCAAGGGTCTGCATAGTTTCAGGTAGTTTTTAAATTCAGTTTCAATACTTTTCAGTGCTGTCTTGTCTCTGATTAGATAATTTACATTATTATCCTCCATATGACCTACAACTGTGGAGGTAATTGCACCAGTGTTAGGAGCTGCAAATATTGTTCTTTTGAAAATCCCGTCTCTTTTTTTCGGATAGTAGTAGGGCTCAATAGCACCTGTCATGTAGAGGGGAATCCACGACCTTATAGAAGTAAGCATTTCGTGAAGATTCCTGCTAAGTTCATGTATTATGATTATCTTGTTTCCTTTCAATATTACCTGATCCATGTAGTCCTTCCATTTGTTTCTAAAGGAATCATCTCCGGATAACCAGTCTAAATCCTCATCGCTAAAAAGTAGTAGAGTTTGGGGAGTTTTTTCTTCTAGAATTAGAGATAAAAAGTCTAAGACAGCTTCTCTTTTTCCCTGTAATCCAGGATATATATCCACATTTTTTGTATCAGTTTTTGGTCTGTAATCTGTATTTTCCCAGGTAGAAGTTTTTTTGAATTTAAAGCTGGAAAAGTTTTCGATAAAGCCTTCTACAGCCTTTGACTCTTCTTTTTCATTTTTAAGCCATAGGTAGAGGATTTCCGTGTCGGTCTTACCTTCTTTTGATAAGAAACCGTCTTTTGAGATTAAATCAAAAATAGTTTTCTTTTGATAATCTTCTTTTATATTTTTCAAAAAGTATTCAGCCATGGATTTAACATAGTTTTCTGTTTTTGATAGATCTCTTTTACCTCTTCTAAGTCTGCTTATATAGGAAGAATCTAGAGAAGTATACATAGCCAGGTCGCTGTTTTTTGTTTTTGTTATATTCATAAGGAAATCTAATTTTTCGTTAAAGTTCATTCTCTCGCCTCCCATAATGAATTATACCAAAGTAAATTCATTATAACAACTCTTTTGTCACGAAACATGACTAAATTTGTCAATGACAAATGGACTAAAAGCAACATTATCGAAATTATTTAGAGTATAATTAAAACCAGAGGTGATGTATATGGAGGTGGATTATCATATAAAAATAAAGACTGGTTTTTTCAAAACATCTACATATAGGTTTATTGTGAGAAAGGGTTTAATAGAGATGATTCCTGAGAATGAAGGAGAGTATAAAATTTCTATTAAAGAAGGGGAAATAGTATCAATGCTTTTAAGGAAAAAAGATGATTTATATGTAGATTTTATTTTAAATGAAGGGGTGATTAGTGGAATTTTTTTGGATGTCGGGGATTTTCAAAATGTATTTAAACTTTTAAAAGAAAATATTGATAGGAACTTAATTTATGAGGAGGATTAGGAATGTATAGAAAAATATTAAGCTGGTTTTTAGTTTTCGTTATGGTTTTTGCAGCTTTTGGGGGGATTACAAAGGCAGCTTATGCCCAGGTAGATCCTGAATGTAAGATTGGAGAAGTGAGTTATGAAACCATAGGTGAAGCTATAACAGCATCTGTTGATGGAGATATTATCACTTTATTAAAAAACGTTAATCATACTGGTAAAATTACAATTAGCGGAAAGAAAATCACCTTCGATTTAAATGGTTTTAATCTCGATGTATCTAATACTGGTGATACTACAGTGGAAGTAGGCTTAGGTGGAGAGATTGACCTAATTGGTGAGGGTGAATTTAATGTTTCTGGAACAGGTTTGGCAACTACTGGTTATTATGATAATAGAGGTACTATAACTATAAGTAATGGTAAGATGGAAGTTACTAACGTATATTCTTATGGTGATAGTGGTTACCCCGCTTATGGTATTTATTTATCGGAAGGCAGCATAAATGTTTTAAATAATGTTGAAGTAACAGGTCAAAAAAGAGCAGGAGTATACACAACAGGTATTAATTCTTCAGCTACTGTGAATAATAATGTAAAATCTTCAATAGGTGCAGCTATACAACTATACGATAACTCAAGCATTACTGTTTTAGGCAATGTTGAGGGTGGTTACGGTATAGATGCCAATAATTCTACAGCTATAGTAAAAGGGGATGCTATTGGAGTGTCAGATGGAGCTAGAGCTATGAGTGGAGCCCAAGTTTATATTGGAGGCAATGCAACGTCTTCATCAAATAATTCTTATGGAGCTTATTCAACTCAGGAGAATTCCTTTATTAGTGTTTCTGGTAGTGCTATTAGTTATGGAGATTACAGCAAAGGAACTTTTGCTGGAGCTGGTGGAGAAGCTTTAATCATGGGAAACTCAGAATCGAGAGGAAATGATGGCGATGGAGTTTATGCAGTTTCTAATGCTACTGTAATTATTAAAGGAAATGTAGTATCAGAAAATGGTACTGGAGTATGGGCTTGGCATAATGATAGTGACAAACCTTACATAACTGTAGATGGTGAAATGGTAGCAGAAACTTTTATTGAATTTGATAGAAATGAAAACATTACAGTTTACAATAAGGATGATTATACTACTCCAACTACTAAAGAAGGTTATTTTACATACACAGACGGCTACAGTACCGTGTGGATGTCATATCCCCCTGTATGGGGAATAGAGATAGAATCTACTGATATGTATCCTTTTGGAGGAGGAGATGGTACTTCTGAAGAGACAGCCTTTGAAATATCTACTGCAAATCAGCTTTCACAACTTGCTTACAATGTAAATAACGGAAATAACTATTCCGGGAAGTATTTTAAACTAAAAAGTGATATAGATCTTTCCAATAAAGAGTGGGTGCCTATAGGTAAAGATTATAACCATAGATTTATGGGAAATTTTGATGGAGATAATTTCAAAATAGAGGGATTAACAATTACTAAAATATCATATAGTGAAAATTATGGATTGTTTGGTTATCTTGGAGAAAATGGATCTATATCTAATCTAGTAATTGAAAGTGGAAAGATTGAGTTGACAGAAGATCCTTCAAACAATAGCGGTATAGGCGGAGTTGCAGGATATAGCACAGGACTAATCAGTAACTGTACTAATAAGTTAGATATAATAGCAGATCATAATAGTGAAATTTATGCAGGTGGAATTGTAGGTTTGGGGAATAGTGATATACGTTCTTATTCTTGGTCAGGTAAAATTGAAAATTGTCATAATGAAGGAAATATTACTTTAGGTGATAGGGGTTCAGCAGGAGGAATAATTGGAGTTCAATTTAATTCTAATTCATATACTTTTTTAAGAAATTCTAGTAATGAAGGGAATATAACAGGTGGAAGGTCTGTTGAAGTTGGAGGAATAGCAGGACGATTGAATGGATCTGGATTTAGAGATAATCCAGTTATAAACTGCTATAACAACGGTAATTTAATCACAGGTACCCTTACACCGGATACATCAATAGCTGGAGATATTGGGGGTATAGTAGGATACTTATATAATGGAACAGTAGAAAATTCCTTTAATACAGGTGATATAGAAGTTTTATATAGTGATACAACGAATACCAGTGGATTTTATATCGGGGGTATAGTTGGTTACGGAGGTCCTCCATATATCTATAATAGTTATAATACTGGCAAGATTATAGGTCCAGAGGATAGGGTAGGACCAATGAGCGGTGCTAATGGATACTATACAGCTCATACAAATTGTTACTATATGGAAGGTTCTGTACCAAATTCTCTTATAAACACAGGAGCTACTAAGCTTACAGAAAATCAAATGAAAGGTATTGATGCTTCAACAATTTCATTCATTAATTCTTCAGATGAAGAAGTTACTTATGGTCCAGCAAATGGAGCATTTATACATGCTTTAAATTATGGTAAAAGTGAGGAAGCTTTTAGTTGGTACTACGATGAAAGATACAATGACGGTTATCCTATCTTGTATTATAATAACGAGACTCCAAATGTAATATCCTTTGATTCTCAAGGAGGTACATCAGTACCAGCTGTAACTATGAAAGTTGGTGATTCAATAAATACTTCACCAATTACTTCAAAAGAGGTACATACTTTTAAAGGTTGGTTTACTAAATCTGAAAAAGGTATTGAAATAAGTTTTCCTTTTGAACCAATAGAGAGCATAGTATTATACGCACAATGGACTGCTGATGAAGAACCAGAAGAACCAAGTACTACAACTAGACCATCAGTACCTAAATTAGAAATAGAAACGGAGATGCTTCCTGATGGTGTTCAAGGGGAAGAGTATCAATTGGAATTAGAAGGTGAAGGTGGAAGAGAGCCATATAACTGGTCTGCAGAAGGACTTCCAGAAGGACTTTCAATAAGTGAAGAAGGAAAGATAAGCGGAACACCAGAAGAATCAGGAATCTTTTCAGTAAAAATAGAGCTTCTAGACAGTAGAAACTACTACAGAAGCGGAGTATATGATCTTGAAATAGTAAAGGATGAATCTGAGGGTGAAGAGTCCAAGGAAGATTCTTTCTCAGATATAAATGAACACTGGGCTATAGATTATATTGAAGGAATTATGGAGAAGGATGTAATTAATGGATATCCTGATGGTACCTTTAGACCTAATAATAATGTCACTAGAGAAGAATTTGCTTCATTACTAGTAAGAGTTCTTGATCTTGAGAAAAACTCTGATATGACCTTTGAAGATGCTTTAAATAGGTGGTCTACGGAGGATGTTTCTACAGCAGCATATCATGACATAGTTAAGGGATATAATGAGACAAGTTTCGGACCTGCTGACTTGATAACTAGAGAGCAAATGGCTGTAATGATAGCTAGAGCCTTAGGATTAGAAGCAGCTGAAATTGAAGTAGAATTTAAGGATATAGAAGACATATCTCAATGGGCAAAACCATCTGTCCTATCAGTATTAAATAAGGGATTGATCGAAGGTTATCCGGACGGAAGTTTTAGACCAAAAGATTATTTAACAAGAGCAGAGGCTGTAAAGGTACTATACTTTGTGATGGAAGAATTAGATTAAAAATAATTTGAAAGTACTTATTAAATATACCTGCCCTGGCAGGTATATTTTTTTAAAAACTTATTATTTAGGATATTAATTTTTTTAGAAAAATTATTTGACAAAAATCCCTTGTTTCCTTTACATTAACAATTATCTTAGATATAATGTACTCAATGTTGATAAAATAACTTAGCTAATAATATATTCGAAAGGTGGTAAAAATGGGTAAAAAAGTTTTAAGTTTAACTCTTGTGATGGTTTTAATATTAGGTTCTTTTAGTTTTGCATATGGAGTAACATCTTTGGCAGATAATTTTGCTAAAAATATTTTCGATGAAACTGAAGGACTAACAAATGAAGAAAGATTAGTTTTGGGGGATATAGTTGATACCTACGTATCATTAGAGGATCCTGGACTAGTTACTGGAATAGTAAAGCAGTTCATAGGTGATACTAGATATGAAAATTACGACTTTATTTTAAATTTTGTAGATGAAAATAATAATTACGTAATTGACAGTGAAAGAGATGATATAGGTGGATATATAGCTACAGATGATGGTACTAGTTTTAGAGATTCTTTTGATAACTGGACTGGATTTGATGATGATTTGAGAGAAGATATGACTAAAGAAGAAATGGACAACTACTTCTTAAAATTCAGTATTAGTTTAGCCTATCTAAATGAAGCAAAATTTGATGGAACAGTAGCTGGATATGATTCATATATGTATGAAGAAGATGAAATTGGAGACTTAACCTTAATTGAATCTATTTTTGATGATGGTGGAATGTATGACGAGGCGAGAACATTTATTTCAAAAGCAACAAATACAACTTTCCCACCTACTGAGGAAGCTAAGCAAGCCGCAATAGACTTAGCAGAAAGATACAATGATTCTACCCAGGCAGACAAAGATATAGTATTTGACTTTATGGTTGACTATAACCTAGTAGTTGAATATACGGAACCAACAACACCACCATCCGGTGGCGGCGGCGGTGGCGGAGGAGCATTACCTCCTGCAGAAGAAGTTGTGCCATTTGTTATAGACATTGATTATGACCTATTGACAGAACTTATTGAATCAAGTGATGAACCTGAAGAAAATAGAGCACTACTGGCTCTATCTGTAAACGAAGGTGAAGAAACAGTAGCTCAAGTAAATATAAGTGAAAAAGTATTAGAAGAAACAGGATATAATAAAGAGATAGCTTTAGCAGTTAATTACAATGATATAACATTAATATTAAGTGGAGATAGCTTTGCTGAAATAAAAGATACTCAGCTATCGATTGTAGAAGAAGACAATAAATATACTTTTGAAAGTGATAATGACTTAGAAGGACCAGTATATATTAGTTTACCTTATGATGGTGATTCTGACTATCCAAGTGTATTTAGATATAATGAAGAAACTGAAGAATATGATCTAATAGGTGGAATATACGACGAAGATGCAGGTGTTGTTAGATTTGCAGTAAATAGTTTCAGTCAATATATGGTTGGTGAAGCAGAAGCATTAGAATTCACAGATATTGATGAAATCACTTGGGGTCAAGAATATAAGGATACAGTAAACAATATGTCTGCTAGAGGATATATACAGGGAAGAGGAGCAGAATTTGATCCTTTTACTGAGGTAACTAGAGCAGAATTTGCAGCTATGCTTGTAAGACTATTAGGAATGTCTGGTCTGCAAGGTGAAGATATATTTGATGATGTAGATGCTGGTGACTGGTTCTATGAAGAAGTTGCAGCAGCTTACAATGCAGGGTTGATCGAAGGAGTATCAGAAACTGAATTTAAACCAAATGACAATATTACAAGAGAAGAAATGGCAGTAATGGCTGCAAGAATGCTTAAACTTAAGTATTACTTAGGTAGTAAAGCAGGAGCAACTAATTTTACTGACGAAGAAATAATTTCATCTTGGGCTATGGAAGGTGTAGCTGTTGTTGAAGAATTAGGGATTGTTGAAGGTAGAACTTCAGGAGAATTTGACCCTAAGGGACTTACAACAAGATTGGAAGCTGTAATAGTTATGGAGAGATTGTTGGCTAAATAATTAGATTAAGTAGGTATAGATATGAATAAAAAGATAATAGTTTTACTCATAGTTGTCTTGATTATTCCTATAGTATTTTATATTGCAAATGCAAACCAGCAGGTGTCAGAAGAACCTGCTGGTTTTGATGTAGAAGAAGAGAATAGTGTAACAGACAGTGATGGTATAACAACAGAGGTTTCAATTGAGGAAAATGAAGAAACTGAAAGGAAAGAAGAAGTAGACAAAAAAGAAGAGATAAAAGATAGTAGTGAAGAAAATATTAATAATGATAATAATCGGGAGGGTGACATCTCGGAGTCTGTAGAAGAAACAAGTGATGAGGGAAATCCTGGGAATAATGATTCAGAAGAAGAACAAGAAGAGTTATATAAAGAAGAAAAATTAACAGGGGATGAGACTACTGAAAACACTAGCGAAGAAGAAGGTATTAGCTACTCTTCTGAAACGGGAATTAAGATAGATGGTGAAATTGATTTTGATATGAGTTTACAGGAAGAAATATCCAATGAAGATAAAATAGAGGCTATAAAGTATGCAGCTAAGTTGGATATTCCTTATTTGTTAGGTCTAATGAAGGATGGTATAACAGCAGAAGATAAAAAACTTGTATCAGAACACCTTAGAGAAAGACTCACGGAAGAAGAATACAATAAGACCAAGAACCTTATAGTTAAGTACTTGTATTTGCTTGAGTAAATAACACAAGGGGACAGTCCCCTTGTGTTTTAGAAATTTTAGAAAAAAAACAAGGAAATGAGTTCCTTGTTTTTTTATGTCTTCAATTAATTTATTTTAATTGTTTTTCTATAAATCAGATAAATATAGCTACTCAGAATACTTTGTCACGAAACGTGACTTAATTTGTCATTGACAAATTAAGTAAAGTCAAGATTTTAACAGTTATATAGAGTATAATTAATTTTAGAAATGAATAAAAATTATTCTATAAAAGGGAAATGGTGTAAAAATATAATTTTTAAGGAGGAT